>CALHZT010000203.1 GCA_938040995.1 uncultured Pirellulaceae bacterium
CAATCGCCATCAAGCTGATCTACGGGAAGTGCTTTCGTTAGCCCCACAATCATCTGACGTCCAGCCGCATCATCCCCAAACTTGTGCTCGAACGCGGCTTGCCATTCCTCAAAGAAATCAACCACCGTACCCTCGTACAGCGTTCCCATATCTGAGCCAAACTCTCGCTTGCAAAAGTGCTGTCGCATCGTCTCAACGTGCGAATACACACCAAGACTCTCGCCATTGACGTGAACATGGGCATAGGCGCATTTCGGCGCCGGCACTCCCGCATCCCGAAAAAGCCCGTACCCAACAAACTGCTCCATGAGTGATTCATCCTGCAGGTTGTTGTTAAACGTGAGATTCGTCAGCCCTTCAACGTTTGCGTCCGCATCGTGTCGGTTAAGTTTTACTTTGAGTGATGGGCGGCTTTCGCTTTGAGATCCGATGAAGCCCTTCTTTCTCAAGCCGACTTTACCGAGATCATGACCGTCAATGCTGACAGTGGCATCGACGTACGTGTACGGCCCGGAAATCGGCCCATACTTTCTCTTTTCATTGAGAGCTTCAAAGAAGTTTCGCGACTGTTTACGAATCGTTTGCCAATCTTCCTTCGCAACCGTTATCTGCACATCAAGAACGCGATCTGCGGGAAACAGGTTCTCCAGGGAAAGCTCATGAACATCAGTCGTTGAAGTCTGCGCGCTCAACCATTGAGCCGCAAACGCAAGGACCGCCACGATCACCATTCCGTTCTGAACGCATTTTCTTCGCATAGTTTTTACCCTGAAAAGTCCCCGCAAGAACGAAAATGAATCGACGCAACTCTCGTCGACTGGAACAGCACGCTCAAATCATCTGCACGCAACTTCGGAAGGATAACAGCCGTCACTCGCTACTCGCGATGACTTGGCCATCACCGATAACGCAGTAAGCCCGCAAAGTGTCGAGGTCTGTGTCGTTCTGTATCGAGGAAACATGGCCATCGAGGAACACGAACAGCGTCACCGCAGAATGCTCCCCACCATACTTTGTACGGCTGCTATCCAGTCGACTGTCCGCCAAACCGCGTTCTGTATCAGCAAAAATCCCCCACGAAGTATCGCCCGCATGAAAGGCAGCATCGCCCTGCAAGTGATGGCGAATCTCTGGAGGAGCCGTCATGTCCGGTGGCGGAATGTGCCGCTCTCCCACAGCGAATGTCTTGGTCAGCCCATCGGAAACCATTCGTGACTTGACTTTCGAACCAGAGAAAATCGGACCGGCAAACGTCTTGTCGACAGGCTCTTCGCCGGGAGTGTAGTGAAAGAATGCGCCCGCGTTCGCTGCATAGTCACCACCCGCCGCCGCGGCCATGGCCTGAGACGGCGCGCCGTTGTTATCAAAATTCCGTTCGTTGGTCGGCGCCCGGCGACTGGGGCAGAAGTAGCTGCTCACCGGTGTGCGCATGGAAAGCGAGTTTGCCGGATCGTCCACCCGCTTCGTAAAATCGTGCGCGTCGAACATCGCCTGCTCTTCGATATAGGGCAAAATCCGAAACGCCCACGACACGGACTCCTGAAGACTGGACTCCCGACCGTTCGGATAGTTTTTCTTCGCATCCTCGTGAAGAATTACCGCAAGGCCGACTTGCTTCAGATTATTCAGACACTGCGTCCGGCGACCGGCTTCGCGTGCCTGCTGCACGGCTGGCAATAGCAACGCGACCAGAATACCAATGATCGCAATCACAACCAGAAGCTCTACGAGAGTAAACGCGTCCGATCTGCTCCTCCGACGACTCATACCCACCCCCAAACTTTCACTACGAGCCTTGCATGTAACCGTTCACGGATGTTGCCGTTTCCTCAGGTTCGAGACGGGCAGGCACAAATATCCTGCGTTTGTCGGCAAAGAGAAATAAGTCCATTTGCCGTCGAAAAATTGAGCCAGCCCCTTGCCCGCGTAAACGGTTCCCCTTGCGTAAGGCTCTTCCAGATGCCGCGTTCACGGGCAGTCTACTTGCCGCGACCATCCTTCTTTCTTCGATCGTCGCCACCCATCCCCAGCTCATTGGCACGCTCTTTCAACGCTTGGTAGTATTCGCCTCGCTGCCTGTAGTATTCCCTTCGAGCCGCCTTTTCTTCATCCGACATCTTCTTCTTTTCTTTCTGGCCGCCATTGCCTCTATTCCTGCGTCGGCCATTGCCACGCCTGGCACCGTACGGCATTCCATCAGAACGCAACGCTCTCCAGACATCGCCACGATTCTTGCGTCGCTCCAGATCGGCATCGAGCAATACCGCTTTGTCGGCATCCGACGCAGACGCGAACTGACTGATCTTTTCCTTTTCCTGATCGGCACTCTTTTCACCTAGCTGGCGGTAAAGTTCCTGAAGTTGCTCGCCCGGTAATTCGTCAACCGTTCGCATCAATTCCAGCTTGAGAGCGTTTCGCTCAACTTTGGGTAAGTCGCCGGCCACCGCCAATCGTTCAACAAGCTTATTGACCTTGCTGATATTGCGACCGGAATACCAGGACCACAGTCCGAAACCGATCGCTCCAACCAGCAGCGTGCCCACGATACCCAATGAAATCTTCTTTGATTTACTGACTTCACTCATCTTGCAATTGCCCTTGATCTATCGAACGAACGCATCAAACATTTAGAGCGCATTCAACTTTGGTGTAGCGTCATTTTGTCTCTCTCGCTCAGAATTCACGCCGCCCGAGACGCTACACGTCCCTCGGACACCGACTAGCCAGAATGCCCCTGGTGACTCGCCATTCTAAATTATTTGAACCACACATCCAAACACCGAACGGATCATAGAATTCCCCGGAGACAACCGGCATTTTCATTGTCGGTAAAGCAACCGTCCATCGTTCGCAAAACACGCGGAATCACAATCCGCGTGTCGGGGGGTTCCTCCTCCGCTACTTTCGTCACCCGATGCCAACGAGTGACTTTCCGTGCCTAAACCCTTCCCTCTCAAGAGTTTGCTTTCGCCAACAGCTCCACACTCTTTGCGGGCGTTGTTTCCACTGGTTGCCACAGGTTGAATCCCAATGCCGGAAGTTTGTGCAACCGATTGACATTCATCCAAACGGTGCTCGGTTGTTGCCAGGGAAATCAGCCGGGGCAGATCTGGAAGTTTTGCGATCGCATCAGCCTTGTCATGAGAATCGACGTATTCGAACACTTCATAGCCGAGTTTCGCAAGGCGTCTGGTAATTCGTGATCGAGCAAGAATGCTGTCATCTACGACGAACACTGCACTTTTGGGCATTTTTGTACTCCCTTTTCGATAGCACCACATACGAAGACATCCAACAGCCGTAGAATCGGCGGCTGCTAAAGAGGTCGTGGTAAAAAAGGCGATTCGGCACAGGAAACGACTTATTCACCAGATTTATATCGGGGATCCGAATTGGGCGCGTCAGGTATCGAAAAACTCAGTCACAGAAAAGTGTTGCCTTCTTTCTGCCGATTCGCGCCGGATTAGAAAAAAATCGAGGGTAAGTTGATCGCGAATGTTCGTCGTGCACGCGCCCCGACGCACAGGACTGAAACGCCAACCGCATGTCATTTAGTTGGCTGTCTTTTCATGCAAGTCGCTAAACAAAGTACAATGCCCCCTTTTTTACTTGCTTTTTTACTTACAATTTGACCGAGAGCGAAACAGGTGTTTTGATTCACTTTAGTGAAGACGAAGTTCAGGAGTGGAAAGCAACTCGCCTGGATCAACCTGACTCGCAGTAGTCAATCGGTTGGAGTAAGCCAGTCGTGAAAAACGTTGCTGACCGGCGCATCTGTAATTGGGTTGTTGATTGGCAGCACACGACGAATCTGAAACGTTGAATTGCTTGGCATTGCGGTTTAGAATAGGCCACTTACCAGCTAGAGCTCTTCTGAGCATATGTACCGGGAAATGGAAAATGGCAATGAAATTGTTACTCCGATCAATGATCGTGGTATTGGCGATAGGAAATACGCAGATTTCGGCTCAAACTTGGGCCGAAAAACTGGGATTCCCCAAAGGAAGTCGCGTCGTCATCCTGTCCGGGCGTGAAGCCGGTGTTTCGTGGGAGTCGAACGAAGCGAACCGTGAGCTCCTGGAGGGCCAAAAACTATCTTCGGTTGAGACCGTAGTAACCGGCCCCTGGTTTGAATCGTTTGCAAAATGGAGTAAAGATCATTCCGACTACGACATCGGTGTCAGTTTTGCGATGATAAATCCCTATGAGGCTCCAACGTGGCCTCTATTAACGGCAGACCAGGGACCAACAACGCTTGTCGATGCTCAAGGCTCTCCCTGGAAAACCGATGTTCAGCTGCTTGCTCAGGCTGACCCAGAGCATGTCAAGAATGAACTGGATGCCCAAATCCAGAAAGCGAAGGCAGCGGGGCTTGCACCATCGCACCTTGGTACGTTCACCGGCGCTGCTTTTAGTCGATTCGACATCATGAGTGTTTTTCTTGGGGCGGCAAGAAAGTACTGGATTCCGGCGCCAGTGGTCGAGTTGACGCCAGAAATGGTCGAGCGTTTCAAGGCGGAAGGATTCCCAATGGACCAGCGAATGATCGACTTGATCGCTCAGTACCCGCTACCGAAACTGGATGACCTGAAGGTGGTTTCACCTGCCGACACCTACGACAAGAAGGTCAAAGGGTACTGTGACCTGCTACGGGATGTGAAACCAGGGCTTACGCTAATCGTCCACTTGCCAGCAATTGAGAGTCGTGGACTTCAGTTAATGAACGGCGGTGATCAACACCGGGGTTGGCAGATGAAAATGCTAAGTGAAGAGGTTGTGTCAAAGACCATGAAAGAAGAGAAACTCGTGGTCACAAATTGGCGCGAGATCATGCGGCGCTTTGATGGAAAACCTGCGGCTGCGAAAGCACCAGCACGGGGAAACAACCAACAATAATGGCAAGCCATCGCAAGAATGTAATAAGTCGCCTCGGAGTGGCTGTTTTTGTGGTCTATTTCACTTCGATCACGGCCTATTCTCAGTTACCGACGGTACCTCCGCGCGTAGGCAATCAGTATTCCTATGGTTCCAGCGGCTACAAACCAAGAGCCTATCATGACTACTACAAGCAGCAGTTGAACGCCTATAAGCGACCATCAATGGATGCCCGACAATACGTTTGGGACAGGTACCACGGTGGCAACCCGCGACTTAGTCCCTATCTCAGTTTATTTCGAAATACGGGCCCTGGCGTTAACAACTACTATTCGTATGTTCGACCTGAACTAAAACTCCGCAAGATTCCAGCTCCCAAACAGGCGGCACCGAAACTGAACCCGATAAATGTCCCCGGCGCGCAACAACCAGGCATCTCCAATCCATACTATCGCCAATACTACGGCGGATCGAAATAGTTGCGAATCAACCGACTAGCTGTCCAATTGTGACTCGTGGTTCTCACTCCAGATACGCTGGACGACGGCAAACAACAAAGCGGTGCTCCAACCAAAAATCAGATGGCCCGCCATGGCTTGGATGGCGGCGAACATTCGCCAGGGGCCGTCGATGACGATGTCGCCGTAGCCGAGAGTTGTGAAGGTCACGGTGGAAAAATAAGTCGCTTCTTCGAGCGAATTCAGCGTCTCAAGGTTGGGGATCGCCAAGTAGGCAATGGCCCAAACGGCAACTTCGAGAATGTGGAGCGTCAGCAATACGAAGGCCGTGCTGCTCAAGATCTTCAATACAAGGAACTGGTTCGGTCCCGTGTTCTCGCGAGCCGGTTGGGTTTCCGACAAGCGTTGCAGCCGCCGTATCCACCAGGTTGTTCCCACAGCGTGAATGCCGACTGTCGCAATCGTGAGCGCGATTCCAAACGCAATTGGTTTAAGCATGGGCCACTTCCGAGGGCGAAGTCACGATTGGAGGGTTGGATGGAACGACAATCGGCTGCATGCCAAACGTCTCCACGAGCACCGCGTAGATCGCAGGAACGACGAGCAGCGTCAAGAGTGTGGCGACGAGCAAGCCGGATATCATTGTGCAGGCGAGCCCTGTCCACAAAGGCCCGCCTCCAAGTGCTAACGGAATGAGTCCACCTATGGTCGTCGATGTCGTCAAGAATATCGGCAACATCCGGAGTTTTCCGGCTTCCACGAGGCACGCGCGGAATTCTTGTTTTGTGAGTCCCGCGATAGGGCCGTCCAACTTGCCGGACTTTTCTTTTTCCTCGCGACGTTCTGTGATCAGAATGTCGGCAAACTCCACAAAGATGACGCCCGTGTTGAGCACGATACCGAACAGCGACAAAATGCCGAGCTGCGGCATGAACCCAATCATATTGCCGGTGAAATAAAGTCCTGGCAATGCTCCGATCAGAGCCAACGGCAAAGTCGCGATAATGATCAATGGCTTTGCCCATCCGTTGTACTGGAAGACCAGGCACAACACGATCAACAGGAACGAAACGCCGAAGGACATTAACATTTGGCTGTTTGATTTAGCCGATTCTTCGAGTGAACCACCGACTTCAATTCGATAGCCATTGGGAAGCCCGCTGCGCAGCTCTGCCATTTCGTCCGAGCTGTCGACCCGATTGGTAACGTCGTTTCCCGGCGCACCGGGCTCCATGGCCGAACGGACTTCGATTACGCGGTTGCGATCGCGACGCTCAATCTTGGCGGGTTCCCTGCGCGATTCAATTTCTGCAACCGCGGAGAGCGGAACCTTGGCTTCGCGACCTTCTACGAATGCGGATTGCAAACCCTCAATCGAAACACGTTCGGAGGGTATCAAACGAAAGTTCACGGGGACGCCATAATCGCCTTCGCGAAACGTCGTCAGCCGCGATCCAGAGAAGTATGCGTTCAGCGTATTTGCAATTTGGAGGTTCGTCACGCCCGCGAGATTCGCCTTCTGCTCATCAACGTCGATGCCCAACTGGTAACCAGATGCACCCCATGAATCGTGCACGTTCCAGACTTCGGGTTGTTGCCGCACAATCTCTTTCGCTCGATTCGCCAATGAGTGCAGTGTGTCGAAATCCGCAAACCCGTCACCCATGATGCGAAAGACGAGAGGATCGCTGGGCGGACCAAGGCCCAGTTCTTTGGGGATCACGCGAGCACCGACAATCGGCTGAATGCCAAGGGCCTGATCGCCACGCTCAGCGACGCGTCGAACGTCTTTAGCAAAGCCGGGCGTTACGATTCCGTCCGTGGTGCGAATCAGAATCTCGGCAAAGTTTGGCGAAGTCGGTTCGGGAGCCCAACTAAGGTGCCAACGCGAACCACCGCCACCAACAATCGTGCGCATGGAACGCAGTCGCTGGATCGTCTCGCCCGTTTCGTTGGTAGAAGGGCTGAGTCGCCGGATAAGGTCTTCGACTTGTTTGGCCTTCTCATTCGCCTGAAATATCGTTGCTGTTTCCGGCAGTCGCACGAGAACAGCGAATTGATCTCGACGATCGGTGGGGAAGTTCTCTGATTCAACGGGCAGACTAGCGGCCCAGATGAACAACGCGACCGAAATCGCCAACGTGATCCATTTGGCATTCACAGCCAACCCACCAATGATGCCGTAGATTTTGAAAAAGAGGTTTTCCTTTTTCGCAGGCTTCGCGCCAGTCGCCAGCGGCTCAACCGAGCCGACCTGTTTTTTGTTGCGACGAAAGACCGAACCGAGCTTCCCTACGGCCGCCATTATCCAAGCCAACGGCGAAGGCGGATCGTCAACATTCTTCGGAGGCCGAATAAATAGTGCTGCCAAGATCACGCACATCGTCATGGCGAGCACCCAGCTGATCCCCAGCGTCGCGGTAATCGTGACCGGAAGACTGTAGATAAACTCGCCCGCACTACCCTCCAACGCGAACATCATCGGCAGGAAGGCCGCGATGGTCGTCAATGTTCCGACCAGCATCGGCACGGCCAGCGTTTGAGCTCCGGTCACGGTGGCTTCGACCGGATCCATACCAGCCATCTGATTGGTGCGGGATTGGTCGCAGACTTGAATCGCGTTATCAACGAGCAATCCGAGCGCGATGATGATGGAGGCCAGCGAGATCTGCTCCAGCTGCACACCCAGCACCGAGATGATTCCGATCGAAGCCATGACCACAATCGGAATGTTGGATGCCATCACGATCGAAGGTCGTAAACCGACGAATAAAAGAACCACCGCGACGACGATGGCAACCGCCGAAATGACGTTCTCCACAACACTGGAAATCTTGGCAGCGACATTCACCGATTGGTCGGAGATTAGTGCGACTTTGATATCCGGCGGCAGCGCCCGCTCGTAGTCGGTCAGTTCGACGATGCGGTCCTTCGCGTAATTGCAAACGTCAATGATGTTCGAGCCGGACTTCATCTGCAGCCCGAGCATGACTGCGGGCGTCGAACCATTCGGATCGCCTGTGCGGCAATAATAGCGAGGCGGATCTTCGTATCCGCGTCTGATCTTCAGCCCGAGGTCGCTTAACGAAACCGGATTGCCGGAGCCACCGGATTCCACACTATCAACGATGATGGACTTGAGCTCATCGACTGCATCCAGTTGGCCACCAGGATTCAGGGAATACCGGCCAGAACCCGTACTGATCTCGCCGCCGGGTTGGATGATGTTTCGCTGCTCAACCAATCGTTTCAGTTCGTCTATCGTCAGGCCCAGCTGCGACCAAGTCGCCAGATCGGTTTCGACAAACAACGCCTCGTTCTGCACGCCGTACTTATAGACCGAAGCGACGCCAGGAAGTGAGCGGAGCGAGTCGCGAATGGTGTTGGCAAATACCTCCAGCTGCCGAGGCGTGTAGCGATCTTGCTCCCGAACCTCATCGCGATCCTTGGAGGGCGTTTGATGCACCGCCATGAGCAGAATCGTGGTGTCGCCAAATCCATCGTTCACGATTGGACGTACGGATTGATCGGGCATCTGGGCCAACGCAACTTTGGACCGCACTTTGTCCCAGGCGTTCTGAATGTCGCTGCCGGGATAGTCATCTTCGAGTTCTACGTTGATCGTCGAGAGTCCCGTGATCGTCGTGGATTTGAGCGTCTTGACGATGTCGATGCGTTCTAGCTGCGCCTCGATCTTGTCGGTGACAAGCTGTTCGACTTTTTCCGCGGGCACACCCGGCCACGAAGTCGACACCACGCAGGCGCGTACAATGAATTCGGGGTCTTCGCGCCGCGACATCGTTTGGAACGCGAGCACCCCCCAGGCCATCAACATCAACACCAGTGTGATGACAATCGGCCGGTAACGCATCGCCCAAGCCGCAAGGTTCATCGCTTCCCCTCGCTCGCGGAACCCGCGTTGCTGCCAGCCTTGGCATCGGCCGAATTCGTCACGTTGACCTTCTGGCCATCCGAGAGATAGTGAACGCCTTTCGCCACAATCATCGCGCCGTCGAGCGAGTCGCCGGACACGGATTCAATGCGTTGCGTCGAAGCCGCAGCCTCGCCATCGTCAACGATTACGTTCACTGGCACCCGTTTGGCGACAGATGCATCGTTTGAGGATTCGATGACAAAAACTGAGGTGCTGCCGGAGTCCTCATAGATGGCCTCGATCGGCACAAAAATGCCAGATTGTGCTTTCTTTGCTCCGAGTTCCAGATCGACGACATCACCGGGTCGCAACAACCAGCGACCGCCGTCGTCGAGAATGACTTTGCCGCCTTCCCACATGTCGCTCTTGTCGCGACTCTCGCCGACTCCGTTCCTTTTGTTAGATTCGACCGCGCCTTCACCGTTGAACCGAATCTCGTTAAGGAATAAATCAGTGTCCGGATTGAAACCTTGATCTGGTAGGACTTCAACAGTCCGAAAACGAATCTTGCCAAGGAATGGCACACTTTCGCCACGAGCATTCAAGTAGATTTTCTCCACACTCAGCAAACGCTCAACCGGTCCATCAACTCGCATATTGGTGACCTTCCAAGCAAAGTCACCGCGATCATCTTGATGCAACCCAGCTTCGGGCATGTACCAGGTGCCATCGTCCGTTTTGGGTAATATGCCGAGATTGACTTGCCACAGTCGATCCGTGCGGGGAATCGACTGCGTGTCTTGCAGCCCCGGAATCTCAGTTTGAAGTTTTTGATTGCCGACAAGCAAAGTCAGTTTGAATGTGCGTGTCGCGTTGTCGGCCGTGGGTGCCAGATTGTAGACGAGTGCTTCGATCGTTTGCTTTTGGCCGTCGCCATTGTCCACGGAGATCGGGACCGTGTCATTGCGACGAATCTTTCGAGACATGTCGGCCGAAATTTCGGCTTCGACCTTAATTGGATTCATCATCTGAATCGCAACAACGTCGACTTGGGGCCCTGCCACACTACCGGGCACCACATAGACATCCGAAATGACTCCGTTGAATGCGGAGAACAACTGCGTGTCTTGCAGGTCTCGTTTTGCGTCACGCAATGACTGTTTAGCCTGAGCAATCGCGGCCTTGGAGGATTTCTGGTCGGCTTCGAGTGTCTTGAGTTTGGCCTGCAGCCCATCCAGCTGCGATTTGGCGGCGTTCAAAGCCGCCAGCGCCTTGTCCAGGTTTTTTCGCGAGCCCGCATTCTGCGCGACCAAGCGTTGATTGCGTTCGTACTCGGTGCGAGCCAGATCAAGCTCCGCCTGTGCCGCTCTCTGCTCGGCTGGCAATCCGCTTTCAATTTGGACTTTGATGCTCTCGCATTTCAGGATAGCAATCTCTACCTGCGACTCTGCTGATTCGACGGCCGTCTCGTATCGCTGTTCGTCCAGCTGTGCGATCTGCGTGCCTGGGGATTGGACCTTGCCGTCGGCACCAAACGTACGCCCTTTGACCTCGGTGCCTGGCTCGACGACCCATTTGACTCGGCCCGAAGCCTCAAACGCTATGGCCTCGGTTTTCCAAGACCGAACGGACCCAGCCAATTGCCGTTCGGATTGCGGAGTCGTTTCACTCAACCGCATGACCGTCACGGGAACGGGCGCAACCTCCGGATAGACTTTCGCAGTCGGGCTACAGCCACACATTATCGCAATGGCGGCTGAGGCCAGAGTACAGGCCGCGTTGCGTACTTGAGGCATGACTCTCATCCGAGTTTTCCCGCCGGGTTCCCTGACGATTGGTGCTGGCGCTCAATGACGGCGGGGACTTGGCAACTGCGTAAGGCTTCACCGACTACGTTATTCATCGCCATCTCCTTTCAATTATGCCCGTTACACCCAAAAGGTGGAGAGCCTTCGCCACCAGTGACAGCACCGTCTGTGACGTCTATGACGATTGTAGTTGCGGATGACGTTCGGATGGTCGGGTCATAGCGATCTTACCGATCTTTTTAGCTATACCAATCGTTCCCATTCTAATGCGCCAGATTCAAGATCGACGCTCATGCCCAGGCTTCTCGTCCATACCGCGGTCGTCATGCTCATCGTCTCGATGAGTGGCTGCAGTGGGATGAAGTATTGGTGGCACAATAACCAGATGGTCGGCCCGAACTATGGCCGTCCCGTGGTCCCCGTTGCGAATGACTGGATTGACTCTCAAGATGAATCCATCATTGTGCAAAATGGCGGAATCGACGACTGGTGGCGGGTATTTAACGACCCAGTACTCGAACACCTTGTAGCAGCTGCTTATCAGCAAAATCTCTCATTGCGAGCCGCCGGACTACGAGTCATCGAAGCCCGTACCCAACGGCAGATTGCTGCAGGGAATCTTTTTCCTCAGTCGCAGGGCATGTTCGGATCGTATGCTCGCAACCAACTTAGTCGCACAACCGCGACCGCCAGCACTTTTGTGCCACGTGCATTCGACGATTGGCAATTGGGTTTTGATCTTTCGTGGGAAGTCGACCTGTGGGGACGCCTTCGCCGTTCAATCGAAGCCGCCGATGCAGGAGTCGATGCGGAAATCGAAAACTATGACAGCATCCTTTGCACACTAATTGGCGACGTCGCCGCAACCTACATTCAGTTGCGGTCGTTCGACGAGCGAATACGGCTGGCTGAATCGAATATCGAGAAACAGTCCGGTAGTTTGAAGATCACGGAAATCAAGTTTCGAGAGGGCGAGATATCCGAACTCGATGTGCAGCAAGCAAAAGCGAATGTGGCAGATACACGTACGCTCATTCCATCGTTGCAGCTACAACGTCGCCAAGCCGTCAATTTACTTGCGATCTTGCTAGGCGTTACTCCTTACGAATTGGAACCAATGCTTGCGGCTGCCGGAACGATCCCCGATGCACCTGAGCAAGCCATCGTCGGTATCCCGGCCGAATTGCTCCGCCGCCGCCCCGACATCCGACAGGCCGAACGGCAGATCGCAGCGCAATCGGCGCAGATTGGAATCGCGGAAGCCGAATTACTGCCCCAGCTTGTCTTAGGGGGCGAAATCAAACTTAACTCCGCCACGTTCGGTGGATTGTTTGATGGATCAAGTGTCGCAGGTGCGTTCGCCCCCGGATTCCGTTGGAATATTCTCAACTACGGCCGGTTGGTGAACAATATTCGTGTCCAGGAGCTTCGCTTCGAGCAGGCGATCCTGGCCTACGAAAACGCCGTACTGTCTGCGCATCGCGAGGTCGAAGATGCCATGGTTCAATTCCTCAAGGCCAAAGAACAGGCCATTGAGATTCGAAAGAGCGTGGAAGCCACAGCACGATCTGTGGAGTTGGTAGAGATTGAATACAGAGAAGGCGAAGTCGACTTTGGCCGCGTATTCGTTCTCCAAGCCAATCTCGTTTCGGCGCAAGATCGGCTGGTTGCCGCCGAATCCGAAATCGCGATCGCACTGACGAAGATCTACAAGAGCCTCGGAGGCGGATGGCAGATTCGTACAGAGCAGCAGTATACAGGTGCGTATCCCTTGGACAACTTGGCACTTACGCAAAGTCCGGAACTTCCGACTCAAGAGATGCCTGGCGATGCTCCTGAATTCGAACCACTTACCGACGATTCCTCGACAACGAATCTAATTGAATCTCTCAACGAAGTAAGGCGAGCAATAGAAGAATCTAAAGCCGGTAGTACTGAACTCCCGGCTCCTTCAGAAGCGTCGAAACGTAGTGAAGAGTACCACGAACTGAAAACGGAAGACGATGATTATCTTGACAGTAGTGGCGACACAGATTCACGTGATTGCGAGTCGCTTTTTCCCGTCTCACCCGCTCAGGAAATCAACGTTCCCGCTGCACGGACTCCACTGCCCAAAGGTTAAACTCAATGACAACTGTGAATTCCGATGGGGAAGCACAATCCCGTCAGCACAATGGTGCCTGCTTCGCTTGGCTTACACTACTGGCTATCGTCTTGCCGGTATCCGTTGGCTGCACGACTTCTTTGACACAGCATACACCGGACTTGTGTCGACCGGTCTGTTTTGAATGCGGCGTCTACGACAAGAAGTGTCCGCCTGATATTTGTAGTGATGAAGCGTGCTGCCAGAATAGGTGACACAGAATTTTCATCTTGGGCCCTTTATGGTGAAAGCGACGAATTTGGATTCAAGGCAGCCGTAAACGCCCGTTCAGTTCACTGTGTTGATGCGACGTTATTGCATCTGATGGGATTGGACCATGAATGGTTTAAGTTCTATCACAACGGTCTGGAGCGGCGGCTGAAAAATGTCATGGCGAAGCCATTAGCAACTCGTGTAGTTCAGGATTACCTATGGAGCTGGTGCTCTCGCGAATTGGTTCAGGTTCGCGACGCTATTCGCACGATCGCCGAAATGGCTGAACGTATCTCACTGGGAAGTTGTGGCCACAAACCGAGAACAGTCGCTCGTGCAACCGCATTTCCCTTCGAATGCTAACTTGTTCGCCGTACTTGAGCTGTGAGTATCGTTGTCCGGAATCTACGTCTACGAACCACAACGAACACCACCACGCGTTGGGTTTTGGATTCAATCGAGGGGCGTTTGGCCGCCTTATCCTGACATCCCGATCGATGATTCGCGGAGGATTCTGCTGGAATATGCTAGATTTACAGTATCGCGCAGGCCTTCGAAGAATGGACGCGACCAGCACGAACCAAATGGCAACAATGATAAGAACTTCAAAACAGAACTCGTCCGAAGCCCGGCTGATTGGCTTCGTCGATCAGCTTGAATCTCGCATGATGCTCGCTGGCGACGTTCTGTTCGACATCGCCGACGCAGGCACGACGACTCCGCCGGAATTCGACCCGGCCTACGTGGATTACCTTCGCGATTTTTTCCACGAACATCATGGCGATGATCACGACCACCATGATCACGACCACCATGATGACGATCATCATGAAGATGAACACGACGACGATCATCCGATTCTCGAAGTCACACCGGCCGAACCGTCGGCGGCAGAAGGCACCATCGGCGAAAGCATCGTTTTCGACTCCTACGATCTGTCGCAGACCTTCCAGCTCCACAGCCTGGCCGATTCTGACTTTACGATTTACCTCGATTTTGATGGGCACACGACCAGTGGCACATTCTGGAATGACAACGGCGACATTGTTACGCCGGCATTCGATATCGACGGAGACGCGACGTTCAGCGATACCGAACTGGCTCGTATCCAGCGCGTCTGGGCTCGTGTTGCTGAGGACTTCGCACCGTTCGACGTCAATGTAACGACGCAGGATCCGGGCACTGATGCATTGCGCAAATCGGGAGCCGGTGATTCGGAGTGGGGCGTACGAGTCGTCATTGGGGAGAATACTTTTTTCAGTCCAGCAGGTGGAGTCGCCTACATCGGATCGTTCGACTGGAACAGCGACACACCGGCATTCGTTTTCAATACGAGTGAGGTTGGAGTCGCCGAAGCAGTTTCGCACGAAGTCGGACACGCGCTCGGTCTTCGGCATGACGGAGTCGGCTCCGTCACTTACTATTCTGGCCATGGCAGCGGCGCTACCAGCTGGGCGCCGATCATGGGGGCCGGCTACTACAAATCGCTGACTCAATGGAGCCAGGGAGAATATCACAACGCAGATCGTTTCGAAGATGATCTGAATATCATCACGACCGGAAACGGCTTCGGTTACCGAGCCGACGATTTTGGTAACGATCAGGACAACGCGACAGAACTCCTCGTACTGGGCGAATCCGAATTCGCGACAACATACGGAATCATCGGCCAAAACACTGATGTCGATTACTTTTCGTTCTACGCAGCGGCTGGCGAAGCGTCGATCAACATTGATCCACTGTCCTACGGTGCCAATCTCGATATTCTTGCAGAGCTCTACGACAGTTCCGGCAACCTCGTCGCGATGAGCAATCCCGTCGATGAACTTCACGCAACGTTCGACGTGACGCTTCCCGTTGCCGCCGAGTATTTCCTGTCCGTCACTGGAACAGGCAAGGGCGATCCGCTCGATGACGGCTATACCGACTATGGAAGCCTTGGCAACTTCCGCATTGAAGGTACCGTCACGCCGTTTGATCTCGATATGGCCAGTTCCATTCTTGTTCATGCGTCAGGAGACATGGGCACCGAGCAGTTTGATCTTCAAATCAACGGTTCGACGGTCGCGACCTTCGACGTCGGGACCGAATTCTCCACGTTTGAGTATTCTGCCTTTGGTGTGACCGCCGATCAGATTCGAATCGTCTTTCGAGGCGACCAGTTCGATGCGGAAAACGGTCTCGATACCAATCTACATGTTGACTGGGTGTCCATCGACGGCAACGTTATCGAAACAGAATCAAGTTCCGTCTTTTCGACAGGCGTACTGACGGAATTTGGCTACGAAGCCGGTTTCGGTCTTGGAGAAACGCTCGGCACCGACGGCTACTTCCAGTTTGATGCAACGATTGCCGGCGCTGATTTGCAAGTCGATGAACTCAACGGGTTACGCCAGACAACGCGCTCGATGACCATCACGCTCGATAATGCCGAAAACAACCCTCTCGTTATCAATCTTCGCGAAGGCACGATGACGACCAGCCGCGGGTTTGTCGAAATCCCCGATACGATTCGACGCATCATTGCCAAAGGCAACAACGACAACGACCAGATTTTCGTGGTTGGTGCTGACGCTGACAGCAAGGCACTGGTTCGCGAAGGTCTGGCTCGCATCGCCGGTGATGGCGTGACAGTCATAGGCCGTGGATTCGAAACCGTCCACTCTTACGCTTCAGGCGGTGAGGACTCGCTGACGCTGCGTGGAAAGCGACGAGCTTCCGAACAACTTGAATCACACGCACAACGATCCATTCTCAGCAGTGATGCATTCGACTTTTACGTATACAACTACGAGAACATCAAGACGTTCGCGATCGGTGACGGCTCGAGTGCCGAAGCAGTCGATCATTCTGGTGGCCAGTCCAGCGCGTCGCCCGAAAGCCTGACAAGCAATAATGCCGAAATACCGACGCAGTTATCCGGGCACGCTTTGTTGCAGTCTTCGCAGTTCGATTATCAGTTCAATTCGCTCTTCGAAACGCTCTTCGATCTGGACGACATCGAAAACGCTTAGGTCTAGTGTAACCGTTCACGCGGGCAGGGTATGGCTCGTGACGGTTACCAAAAATCCCAACCCGACGCGTGTGCGAGGGACACACCCGATGGGGACTACGTCCCTCGCTCACGCGTTTTGAAGTTGCACACTTTTAACTTCGAACGGTAGGCCCCTCCCTAAATCCCTCCCCACGGCGGAAAAACGACGATTGACTCGCCTTCAATCGTCATTGCAACTCAACCCGACA
>CALHZT010000204.1 GCA_938040995.1 uncultured Pirellulaceae bacterium
TTCGGCAAGCACGACGGCGATGACACTGATGAGCGTGCCCCTGCTTGTTGCCTCAATCTGCGGTGGGATCGAATTGTGGCGTGCTGCCGACATCGAATCGTGGTCCAGTCCCGCTCAGCTACGAAAGAAAACGATCGCGGAAAGTCGACTGACAGAAGAAGAGCTTGAAGACTTTGTGGCGAAGCCGCAGCTGTTGGCCGAAGGAGAGTCGATCAGAGAAATGCAGACTTCGCTGACCAATCGCTGGGATGACGCGAATGGCCATCTCGCGATCGGATACTCCTGGATGAATCGGTTCCGCAAGGAAATGCACGGGGCAACAATGGCAGCCCAACCATGGCAGAATCGAAAAAAGGCGTGGGAGCAGGTAGACATCGAAGCCCAGCTCTTGTTCGTGTCCAATCTTGATGACCAAAGAGCTGGCCAGTACCACGCGGCTTCGCAGCAAAGCAAGGCGCTTCAGCAGGCAAAGAAGCGTTTTACGACAGCGAGCGAATTCTGCCCGTGGCTTCCGTCAACACACATTTGGCTGGCATACGCAGATTATCTTTGCGGCAACGACGTGGGCGGGCACGCGAAGAAGGCAGCCCGTTTTGCGGGAGGAAATGCTGACCTTTGGTATCGAATTGGGGTGCTGCACGCACTTGATAGCGACAAGGAGCAAGCCAAATTGGCTTGGCAAAAGTGCCTCCGTTACTCCCATCAGTTTGACGAACTTGTTGCCCGGCGGACCCAGCAATTGAATCTGAGTTTCGAATCTTGCCTGCCACCGGTAGCGGAAGTCTATCTGCGACAAGCAGAAGCTCGTCGCAAATCGAACCAGCCGGAAGAGGCGAAAAGACTGGCCGAATTGGGACTTGGTTTCGCTGAAAGCGAGACCGTCAACAATTGGAAACAAAACGCGACAGTCGCAAAGCTCTATTTCATCGCGGGCGATACCAACAAATGCCGCGAGTATTGGGAGAAAAGTATTAACGCAGGTGGTGAGCCGTCAAGAATTTCTTTCGCGGTTCACCTTCTTTCAACGGGCAAACGTGAGGAAGCAATAGTCCAGCTTCGACAGTGTCGCGGCAAGACGGCGGCAATGCATCTTCGCCGCTTGGAGAACGATCGCTAAGGGTTACGAATGCAAATTCAGGTGGCAAAAAAATGAAACGCCCAAGCGTGACATAAACCACCAAAAAAGGTGAGTGAATTACCGGCGGGTTTGTTACCACCGGAGCGGCTTTGAGATTTCTTGCGAAGCCAGGAGCAACTTAGCCGCAAACTTCTTGACAAAGCTGCGCGTCAATGATTCCATAGGAAGTCCCCTGGTGCACACCCCGTCCAGGTGGTTTACTCAATCGCCAAGCGGATGTCCTGCCTGACCAAATAGCCCCTTTCTGTTTCTCGGCAGTGCCGCGAAAGATCAAACTTCATGGCGTTCGCGGTACTTGTTTTCCTGATGGCAGCTGCAGGCAGTCTGTTACTTGCTCCGAAAGTCCGCCATTTGGCTTGGCAGGCCGGATTCGTGGACAAGCCGGACACCCATCGAAAAAATCAAACGCAGCCGGTCGCTTTCGGCGGCGGACTAATCATTGCAGGATCAATTACGCTTGCGATTTCAGCGACGATTCTATTTTCGAGCGACGTTCAAACCCTGTTTGCCAGCGCCAACAAACCGCTGATCGGGTTACTCGTTGCAGCCCTGATTGTGGTCGTCACAGGATTTGTCGATGACCGATTCGGCATGCGTGGGCGACACAAGCTTTTCTGGCAGATCATTGCTGCCATGGTTGCCGTAGGCAGCGGCGACATGATTCACTCCGTCGACATCCTTGGAATCTACATCCCAATCGGCGTTTTCGGATTTGCAATCACTGCCATTTGGGTATTGGGTTCAATCAACGCGTTCAACTTGATTGATGGAGTCGATGGACTTGCTGGCACCGTCGGATTTGTCATCAGCCTCGCTCTCGGAATTATTTCCGTTTTGCGAAACGACTTGCCCGACGCCATGATCGCGTTTGCCATGGCCGGAAGCCTGCTCGGATTCCTCTATTTCAACTGGTCTCCAGCAACGATTTACCTTGGTGATGCCGGCAGCATGTTGATTGGCCTGCTACTGGGAACGATCGCCCTACGTTGCTCGGTAAAGGAGTTTGCGACCGCCGCGGCGGCTCCCATGTTGGCAATTTGGTCGATCCTCATTTTTGACTCATCGGCAGCTGTGCTACGGCGAAAACTGACGGGGCGGAGCATTTACGATTGTGACCGCGGACACATTCATCACCGGTTGCAGTCAAAAGGGTACAACGACAAACAGACAAGTATTTTTGTTGGCGTGCTATGCACGCTGACAAGTATCGCTGCAGTTGCCAGTGTTTACTACAACCTGCCAACCCTCGGAATAGGCATGGCAATCCTTGTTGTGGCAGGCCTCATCGCCACGCGAATTTTTGGCCACATCGAAGCTTCACTCGCCGGGAAGCGACTCGTGCAATTTGGCCGAAATTCCATTCAGCCCCTGCAGCGAGCCCCGAAGCATCAGTCAGATACGACAAGATTGCAGGGCGATCTCAAATGGGAAAAATCGTGGCAGAGCGTGGTTGAATCGGCAGAAAAGTTAGGGCTATCCAGCGTCCGACTTAACCTGCATATCGCCCGGCAGCACGAAGATTTCTTCGCTTCATGGAAGTCAAAAAACGAATCCAGCGAAGAGAGCTATGGCCCAAACTCCAGCTGGTCGATTGAGAAGGCGATCATTTTCGACGGTGTGGTTTACGGACGGATCGTCGCGGCAGGCAGACAGCAGAATTCGGACACCCAGATTCAGTTTCTTGAATTCTGTGAAGAGCTTACCCATCAGATTCGGACATTGGTGAAAGGCTCGTCAATTGGCATCAACGCCACTGGAGTGGGTATCTCTGCCCATCCAAACGCTGAGTTGACGACTCCCGCATGAATTCACGATTGAAGAGACTTTGAGCCTTGCGTTCGGCTTATTGCCAGATAAACTGGACGAGATACCCGGAAGCTTTATCCATCTTTACTACTGGAGCCGCTAATTACACGAGCCTGTTAAAAATGATTCTGGATACACCTCATTTCTCGATCGGTTCGCGCGTACCATGTACGCCAATCCAGCGCCTTGGGCTCGTGGTTACGGCAATTTTGATTCATCACTTTGCAGCAGCTCGCTGCAGATTTTCCCATCTCCTGCTGAACAGGAGAATTGCGTGCAGCCTGCTTGCGCACGTAGCCGTTATTAGAGATCCCTTTTTTGTTTTTCGTATTGGACCTTCAAGCTAATGACCAAGACCAAACTACTTGTTGTGGCTGCAATTACCGCCATCCTCTCCGCTCAGCTACAAGCCAACGTGACCGTCACCGTCACGCCGGCACTGGGTCCCAACATTGCAGGCGGTGCATCCCCAAGCACTGGTGCTTTCGTCTCGAACTTCATCGACTTCCTGGAAAACGGAACACCGGGCCCGAACTACAACACAGATCCTTCTGGTTTCGTTGCGAATCCCGGCATGATTCCCGTAAATGAAGTCATCGCTACTCCCTTTGAATCATGGAGAGGGCAGGCCCCCGGCCCTTTCGCTGGCGAACAAGGCAACCGAGTCTACTTCGGATTGTCGATTGTTCCGGATGGCACCTGCCCAGATTGTCAAGTCACTCTTGACAGCATCGAGGGAGACATCGGTTGGAGTAATCCAGATGGCACGCCAAGCGATATTTTCGTTGATCCGATCGTACCTTTCAGCCTTTCGGGCCAAAACTACAGTGACACCCGCGTGGGCATTGATTACGGTGCCGATGGCGTCCTCGGCGGCGGTGATGACATGATTTACGACAGCGGGCAAGCCGGAACATTGCCGGTCAATGAGCTCTACTTTGTCGGTGCCAGCGACGCACTCGTTTTCGGAACCGACGCTCCATTCGACCCGACCATCAGCGATCAGGAAAACCTTGACGCACTGATTGCGGGTTTCCTCGATCCCGTCCACCCGTTCCCCCAAGAACTATCGGCGAGTTACACGATTTTGAAGACGGACGGAACAGAACTGTCGGGCTCAGGCAGCGTTTTCGTTCCCGAGCCAGATGGATTGCAGTTTATTGCCGTCCTTGCTGGATTTCTGGCTTTCGTCACCCGAAAACGTCGAGTACTCTAGAGGCTCGGGACCGAAGGTCCCGGTTTGAACTATTTGAGCAGAATAAAATGAAAAAACCGATCTACTCCTTGATTTGCATGTTGCTCGTTTCTGGCTTGGCCGTTTATTCGATGTCGAGCCCGAATGCTCCGACTGAAGACTTGGCGGGCGATTCGCTTGCCGTCGCAGACAGTGCAGCTACGACAGCAGACGCGCTCTCTGTCATGGCTGCGGGTTCAGTGGTAGGTGCTCCATTCGGCGTCCGACAATCGAGGGACACGTTTTACAGGCCATCGATTGCTCGCGCAATGGTGTGGCAATTCAACCACAGTGTGTTCATTCCATAGCATTCCTTGGACTTGCAATCGAGCTGATTACATTGGGCGGCTTGGCGATATTATCGCCAAGCCGCTTTCTTTTTGGGTTGGAGCTCTTCAACAATCCGTCTCAAACACAGAATATCGTGCGATCCTTGCTCGCCAGCAACGCTTGCTAAGCATCAGGACTTCCACTTGAGCTAGACGGTCCCCGCGACGTTGACTAGTCTTCTGCGACTTTTCATTACCAGAGTCCAGCAGCGGAATCGGAGTAAGCAGCCAAGGATGGCTCGACTTTCCTCTTTCTATCGAGAAGCGATTGGGCACACCCAATACGGCTTTGAATACGGGCGCGGCTTGCTTGCCGGGCGCAAGCTGTCGGTTTCGTTGTTTTGGATTTCTACGATTCTGCTGTTTTCGCAATCGGGATGCTCGGTATGGGACCTTGCCAGAAGGACGATGCGTGATGAACCAGATTGTTACGATGTTCGCCCCGAAGAAGAAGAGGATCTTGAACGGTATCGGTGCTGGGCCGTCGAAGCATGGCAGTCGGCCGGCGGCAGCCTGGGTTCTGGTGCATTCTACGAAGGATTTTTGGACGGTTTTGTAGACCACGTCTATTCGGGAGGTAACGGCGAGCCACCAGTAATTCCACCATGTCAGTTTTGGACCAACAAGAATGTCGATGCATCCGCATCCATCACTGAATGGAACGCCGGATTTCGACGTGGCGCAGCAGCCGCAAGTGAGGGTGGCTATCGGGACAGGGTCGTTGTACCGGTATCCATCAACTCGGGACGTCCGCAGCGTCCAAACGTGTCTGGTCAATGTGTCGCGAATGAGCCAGACCGCAACTCAGATCACGAAACGGACTACTCGCCCTGGGACATGTCGTCAACCGAATCGGACCCTGTCGAGTTCATGGAAGCGCCGGAAACTGGCTACGAACTCCCGAACACTGTCGATGCCCAGGGCACCAGCGAAGCACCCGGAGAATTGCCCGCGAGCGAGGCTCAGGCAGAATCCTACCTCGACTCCACCCCTTGGCCAGAACCAGAAAGTCAGACGATTGAGCTGGATCCGGACGAGCAAGTCGAAAGCGACGGCCCAACACTAGGCAATCCAAATGGTTCCTACGGGCCTCCCGAAGCGCCCGAGAAACCGACTAGCGCTGACGAATTGTTTGATTCCCTTTCGCCAGAAAATATGGACGCCCCGCCAACAACTCCTGGTGGATCAGAGCCTATCGATCTCGACGACCTGTTCTCAGCTTCTCCCATTCAACAGCAATCACCACCGCGAGCCGAGAATGACAAAGCGGTAACGGAACGAGGACCGATTCCGGCCTATAAAGACTGGAGCTATGGAGACATCGTTGCTGCCTCGCAGAGCGAGCAAACCTCTTCCATGCCGGTCGTCGCAAACAGCCAAGCCCAATGGGCTGGCCAGACAAGTCGCCCAAAGAATGATACCAAGCCGCAGTCGAGTTCTTCTGTAGATACCGTCATCGAGTTCTCGCAAAACTCCAAGGAGTATCAGGGATCCAGCCGATCCAGTCGAAATGTTCGCCAAGCGACTAACACAGCGCCAGTCCCACCGGAGGAAGCCCCCACAAAACCTCTTCGAAACTGGCGAATTTCTGACTGGCAAAAGAAGTTTCAAAATGGCGATCAAACTACCGACGTAGGCGAAAGAGAAGGCGTTTCCTTTGATGCCTGGAAAAAGGCCTACGGGAAAAAGAAATGATTGCGAAAACCTTCAGCAAGAAACTCAACCCGCGTGCCTGCCTGACGGCGCTGGCCATGATCGTTTCACTGTGTACTGGTTGCGCTTCGTTTACCAACCCCGTGGCCAATGGAATACCTGCCCGACTGGTTCCAGATGAGCTACTCGGCACTCCGAAATCAACGCTCGAACCGATTCCACTAACTTGGCTGAGACGCCGACCGGACGACAGCTACCGACTGGCGACGGGAGACGTTCTGGGCGTCTTCATCGATGGCGTCCTTGGTGAACAAAACCAGTTGCCTCCCATCAATTTTCCGGACGCACAGGACCTTCCACCGTCGGTTGGATTCCCCATTCCCATACGACAGAACGGCACGGTCCCCCTACCGCTCGTCTCACCAGTCAAAGTCGACGGCTTGACCATCGAAGAAGCAGAACAGGCAATCCTCAAGGCGTACACTGTCGACAAGGAAATTATCAAAGAAGACGAATCAAGAATCCTGGTAACACTCATTCGTCCCCGTCGAGCCAAAATTCTTGTCGTTCGTGAAGACTCTCCTTCTCAACGCGTTCAGAACCAGAATTTCAGTGCATTCGGTCGGGCTGCCCCAATCGCTCCACCACGTGGGCAGGGGCAAGGCTTCGTCATCGAAGTTCCGGCAACCGAAGCGGATGTACTGAGTGTCCTCGCGCAATCCGGCGGCCTTCCCGGTCCCAATGCAGCCAATGAAGTCGTCATTCAGCGTGGCTACAACCGGAGCGATTTTCCCGTTGGCGCCGATGGGATACTAAATGATGACTTTACGGCTGAGATCCAGTCAGCCGATGACGCATGGTGCACCGAGAATGGATGCGACGAAAATGGTCGGCCGAGGTACGTGAAAATCCCCCTTCGCCTGCCATGCAACCAACCGCCACCGTTTAGTCCTGATGACGTAAAGCTTGCTTCTGGTGACATTGTTTTCATCCCGGCAATCGACGCGCAGGTCTACTACACGGGAGGCCTGCTGCCTGCTCGAGAAGTGGGATTGCCTCGTGACTCTGACCTGCGAGTCGTCGAAGCCTTACTTCGAGTCGGCGGGCCGCTGATCAATGGTGGAGTTAATTCAAACAACCTTTCCGGCGGCATTGTTGGGAGTGGCATCGGAAACCCTTCCCCGAGCCTCCTGACGGTTCTCCGTCGGACGCCAGATGGCGGCCAAGCCATCATTCGGGTGGATCTCAACCGGGCGGTGCGTGAGCCTCGCGAGAACATCCTCGTGCAAGCCGGAGATGTCCTGATCCTGCAGGAAACCCCGCAAGAGGCAGCCACCCGCTACTTTACGTCGATATTCAACGTCAATATCTTCGGAGAGATCTTCTCATCCGGCTCGGCAGCCGTGACTGGAACCGCCAATCTTCCGTAGCCTAAAAAGACTCCAAAAGGTCGTCCTAAAGCGACATTCGCACTGGCCCAATCGGTCAAACCACTTATGATGGTGGATTGGTATCGACCGATTTTTCCTGTTCTGAAGCTTATAACATCAAGAGTCTGCTACAAATGAGTTCCAAGTCCCTTTTTCTGTTGGTCATGCTGATCATGGCATCGTCCAACGCAGCCGCCGATTTGGTCTGCTATGAATTCACGTTGCCTGATCCGACGAGTAGTGGGTCCGAATCAGTAACGCTTTTCGACTCCTTTGGAGTTGGATTTACTCTGGATTTCGACTGGGTTAACTCGGATCTGCAGGGTAATGGGGTCTACAACATAGGTGACATCTTTGAAGTTGACGTGACCAGCATAACGCCGCTCAACGCCGGGGACACCGTCGCGCTTGACTTTCTGCAGCTGGACATCAGTGGTTTCGACGGCGCCCCAACGGATACATTCTCGGGGACCAGCGACGTTCCAACAGGAAATGGGCTAAACCAATTCGCTCAAGAACGCGTATTTATCAATCCAGTGGATGGCGAAATTTCCATCTCCCCAACAGTGAAATTTCAATTCAGCGTTGTTCCAGAGGCTTCGACTTACATGATGTTTGGTCTGTTCGGTTTGATCGGCTTGGTATGCTCCAAGCTTGGCTGGCGTGCGACCGAGTAGCCAGACACGATGAACAGAAAGATATAGGGAAGGCGAAATGCCTTCCTTTTTTACTGCGCCGGGAGAAGCACGCCCAGGAGGATTCGAACCTCCGACCTGCGGATTAGAAGTCCGCTGCTCTATCCAGCTGAGCTATGGGCGCATGGCTGGATTTTACACTGGAAGCCAGTCAATCTAAAG
>CALHZT010000205.1 GCA_938040995.1 uncultured Pirellulaceae bacterium
GGGAGGGCGAGGCTCCGTCCGAGCCGCTGAAGCCGTCTATTGCGTTGCGTTATCTTGGCGGCGAGCAGCGCATTTCCAATCCGGCAAATCAATCCACCTGGCAAATTGGCGGCTCGGACGGAGCCTCGCCCTCCCGTACGCCGCCAGAGTTTGAGCGGGCCGGCGATTTTTAAAGCCGCTCAAATCGCTGTTCTTCAACGTTTTTCCTGACCTCGCCTTCGGCAAAGATTTGTCCGCTCATGGCGATGTACACGCCATGCTCTTGCGATTGAACCGCCGCAACGGCCATGCCCAGATTGAACACGGCATCGGTGGTTCGAAATCGGGCTGGCGTCAGTGCGCCGGTAAGAACAACGGTTTTGCCATCAAGCGAAGACAGCTTTTCCGCGGTCTTGGTCATCGTGTCGGTTCCATGAGTCACGATGAACTGCTCGCCGTCTGAGCTATTGACGGCATCAAAGATGATCTGTCGATCTTCGTCGGTAAGTTCGAGACTGTCTTTCCGCATCAGGGGAATGATCTCATAGTCGACGTTGACTTTCCCCTCAGAAAGAATCTGGGCGATGAGTGAGTCGCCAACGGTGAATTCACTCTTGGCGTCGAAGTAGATCTTGTCGATCGTGCCGCCGGTGGTCAGAAATCTGATTTTCGTGCTGTCATCCATGTCTGTACGATACGAGCTGTTGGACATGGTGGGTAGTGGCGGTAATCAGGACGCAGGTTGCCTTAAGGCGAGCGGCGGATGAAAATTTACCAACTTGCGTTCTTGAGCCGCTGCGGCGACCGATGTCTTATTGGTAAGGTAAATTCTCACTCGCCTTTTGCCTCAACAGAAACGATTCGGCGGAAAAGGGAGTCGCTTTGCGAAGTTGAATTAGAGCGTAGATGGCCATCGCGATATTGCCGAGCAGTACGATGGCGACAAACCACGCGCATCGGCGGAGCCAGCCGGTTTCCTTGTAGGCGACCCATGCGAAGAAAGTCGCAAATCCGCAGTAGGCATCAATGAGTGTTGCCTGAAACCACTTGTCCGGCCAAAGTCGCGGACCAGCCGTCATGATATTCTCGCTGAGCGATGCTGTGACAGTGATCCATAGCATCGCGGCAAGGATGGTGACGAACAGTAGATAGAGGGTTGCTTTCATAGGTGTCCATCGTTGCGAGGTTGTCACCGGGCCGTGATTGTGTATGACGGCTGGGGACAGCCGTGATTGTGTATGACGGCTGAGGACAGCCGTGATTGTGTATGACGGCTGGGGACAGCCGTGCAACTATCGATCCTGTCGTTTCGCTATCTCCCCACCGACGCCAAGCAGGTCGTCCGGGTTTTTCCAATGTTCTCATTGTCTGGCAAGGCAACGACTTCGTCCGTACGATAACGAATAACGCTGGTTCCGGTCGTGGCGGTGACGGGGTCGAATACCCTTGCGTCAGGACGACGATCTTTCCGTCGGATATGCGTGGTCTACTTGTCGCTAAACGCGCTGGACGGTCTGGCGGCGAAGAGCATGTGGTGCCGAGCTTTGTGAGCAGTAGCGGTCTGGTTGACAGTTTAACAATTGTGATATTCGTTCACCATCAGGTGCCGGAGTTTTTATGAGTCTGCAAATTCAATTCTGCTGGCGGTTGGTTTGGACCGCCACTCTCGTCCTGTGGTCCGGTTTCGCCAGTGGCGTCAACGGTCATACCGCGACCGGCGAGCATGGCATGGTGGCGACGGTGCACCCACTCGCCAGTCGTGCTGCCGTCGAAGCGTTTGAAAAGGGCGGCAATGCGATCGACGCTGCGGTTGCGGCTGCAGTCACGCTTGGTGTTGTTGACGGCCACAACTCCGGTTTAGGTGGCGGCTGCTTCGTTCTCGTTTGTCGCAAGGACGGCAAGTTCGTCGCGATCGACGGTCGGGAGATGGCGCCAGCTGCGGCGACGCGCAACATGTATCTTCGCGATGGAAAGGCAGATACATCGCTTAGCCAAAATGGTCCGCTGGCGGTCGGAGTTCCAGGGGCGGTGGCGGCTTATGATCTGGCAAGTCGCGAGATGGGGAAATTACCGTTGGCGGCGGCGCTACAGTCTGCCGCGGATATTGCCGAGCAAGGGTTCCCGATCGATCGGAACTACGCGCGAAGTTTACAAAACGCCAAAGAGTGGCTCGGGAAGTTCCCTGCGTCGCGTGCGATGCTGCTCAAGGAGAATGGCGAACCATACGAGGAAGGCGAAATGTTGCGTTTGCCGGATTTGGCAAAAACGTATCGAGGTATCGCAGAGCATGGAACCGGGTGGTTCTATCAAGGCGCGTTCGCCAAAACGATTGGTGACTGGATGGCGGTGAACGGCGGTATTCTGACTGCCGAAGATTTCGCGAATTACCAACCGAAAAAGCGACAACCGGTTCGCACGACTTATCGAGACCACGAAATTATCGGTTTTTCGCCGCCCAGTTCGGGCGGCGTTCACGTCGGTCAGATTTTGAACATTCTCGAATCGTTTGACTTGAAGGCAAAACTGCAGTCTGCAGATGTGACTGAAGAATCCGTTGGGTACCACTTCATTGCCGAAGCCATGAAGCTTGCGTTCGCTGATCGGGCCCATTGGCTGGGTGATCCCGATTTTGCAAAAGTGCCACGTGGTTTGACGGATCAATCCTACGCTGACGGGTTGGCTGCGAAGATTGGCGCCGATCGACTTGCGAAGGTCGACGCTCATGGAGTCCCTGACGACTGGAAATCGAATGTTTATGGAAAACATACGACTCATATTGCTACAGCGGATAGCGAAGGGAACTGGGTGGCGATTACCGCGACGGTGAATACAACGTTCGGATCCAAAGTTACTGTGCCAGGCACTGGTCTGATCCTGAACAACGAAATGGACGACTTTTCAGCTCAGCCCGGCGTGCCGAATGCGTTCGGATTGCTTGGCGCCGAATCCAATGCGGTCGAGCCAGGCAAACGCCCGCTGTCCAGCATGAGTCCCACAATTGTCCTCAAAAACGGCAAGCCCGTGTTGACCGTTGGAGCGGCCGGTGGCCCCAAGATCATCACTCAGGTCGTTCTTGCGATTATCAATTTTGTGGACCGTGAATTGCCGTTAGACGAATGCGTCGCAAAACCGCGTCTTCATCATCAGTGGCGCCCCGATCGGTTGCTGATCGAAAAAGGGTTCGAGGATTCGATCGTTGAGGGGCTTCGGTCGCGCGGCCACGGGATCGAGTTTCTCAGTTCGTGTGGCACTACGCAGGCAATCAGTCGAACTGACGATGGCGGGCTGATTGGCGTCGCCGACCCACGTGTTCAGGGGCAGGCGATTGGATTCACGAAAGAGTTGGTCACACAATAGTCGCTTTTCGCTCCGCGAAAGCAGCGCCCTCCCGGTCATCCGAGGCCGCGATCATTCGCGCTGCCCGGCGAGGTTCCGGTACCGGGGTTCGGTACCGGGATTCGGCAAATGTCGTTGCACTACCTGGCTCGACCACCGGGTGTCGGAAACTGGTGCCTCGGGAAACGCTCCAGCTCACAAGTTCGTTGTCGCTTGCCCAGGCTGGTATGTGGCTGGGCATTCGACCCGAATGTGTCGCTTGCCTGTCGACCGCCAGGGGCCCGTGCCATTTTTAGTTGAGCAAGAACGGCTTGGGAGCATCGCCGTCGTCGCTTCGTTCCCACTCGTTGCGAATTTCACGCAAACCATAGGCGCACAGTTCAAACCCATCACTCAACCGTTGGAGAATTTCTGACGGCGCATCATTCTGGGAAGATGATTCGATCTTGCTCGCGATCCAGTAGGCACGCTTTCCTTGCTCGCGGTAATCGAGCAGCATATCCATGCCGAGCTTCCGCGACTTGTCGACTGATTCCGGATAGAGACCGGTCCAGAACAGCGTAAAGTCGCCGATGTGGCGGTGAACGTCCCGCTTTGCTTCGCCGACTCGCTGCTGAGCTTCCATCAGCATCTCGGCGACCTGGAGAACCGGCTTGCCTTTGCCGTTGCGCACTCGATACATCGCGTCGTTGCGGACGAATCGAGTCAACATGTCGGATACGTAATCGACAAGTTGCGGGTCAGCGACCCCCAGGCGAGTCTGGAAAGTGTACTCGGCAAGTCCGGCGAAGAACTTACGAATAGAGTTTGACGGATTTTGGGGATGCATAATGGAACTCCTGTTCCCCGTGCGACTTGCCCAGCTTTCTCAACTCTATTTTACTTTACGGTTTCGGCTGAATCCAAATCAATTGAGATTTTGTGCCGCGTTGGAATTGCAAAAAAGACCTTGATTTTCATTGTTTGGTGGTTTCGCGCCGCTGGTCGCATTTTGCGATAGTCACTTTGGGTTCCGACATTTTCGGTAGCTGGAAAATCACAACCCGACGCGTGAAAAATCATAACCCGACGCGTGAGCGAGGGAACGGTCTCGTCTGGTAGTGGTCCCTCGCTGACGCGTCGGGTTGTGATTACTCGAGATCTCTAGTGTTCGTTGTTCGCTTGCGCTGCTGGCAAGAGTCACCAATACCGAACCGAACTCCGCAGAACCGAACTCCGCAGAACCGAACTCCGCAGAACCGAACTCCGTAGAACCGACCTACTGCAACGCCGCGATCATCGATTCAACATAGTCGCCAACGTCCTGGACAATTGAGTCCCTGCCTTTGTCGCTGGCGGCTGAGATTCGCTTGACGATTGCGGATCCGACGATCAAACCATCCGC
>CALHZT010000206.1 GCA_938040995.1 uncultured Pirellulaceae bacterium
GACTGCCAGATCGGACTTTCGGGCGAAGCCGCACCGTAGTGCGGGCTTGCGCATGGCATTCGGCAGCAAGCAACAGCGTGGCCATACCTATGGCGAAGGTTCGGATTGCTTTCATCGTGGACTCCTGATTGTAGATGCAAAATGTCGCTCTCTCCAAGCGTCTTCTTACTGGACGGAAGTTGCACCTTGAACCTGCAAAGCAAATCGCAAGAAAACTCACAATCGACTGATCTACGTTTTTCTCGTCGCCCATAAGTGTCAATGACTTCGCTCAGGCGGCTCATTACTGCGCTGGCCCATCAATCAGATCAATCGGGAAGTTTGCAGTAATAGTCGTTTCTCGGGCGGCTTACATTGGGACCGCGAAAGACACGAAAATCACGAAAGGCGATGTGTCGATCAATCAAAGCTAAAGAACTCGAGACAGGTTTATCAACAAAGTCGCGTGAGATTCCCGGAAGACCTTTTCGCGTCTTTCGTGTCTTTCGCGGTTCGTTGTCAAATAGAGCAAACGTCTTTGAAAATTCACGATTCGTCTACGACTCTGCACCCACCGGCGGCTAGCGCCGTTCCGCTCACGGATGCTGCTTCCGCTCTTGCCCCAAGAGCCTAATTCCGATTGGGATCGAACATTCCCAAATCCAGTTCGGGCGAATCCCCCAGCATCAATTGGCTGAGAAAAGTGGCGGTTGCCGGAGCCAAAAATACTCCGCTGCGAAAATGACCGGTGGAAATGTAGAGATTTCCATACGCGTTCGTGCGTCCAATCAATGGCACGCCGTCTCCCGATCCCGGACGCAAGCCGGCCCACGTTTTCTGAACGGACGACTGGTTCAACTCCGGAATCAAACTCTCAGCGAATCGAATCAGCTGGCCAATCGCCGCTTCCGTATTCGATTGATCAAAGCCGACTTCTTCGACTGTGGAACCGGCGAGCACATGCCCATCGACTCGAGGCACGAGATAGTTGGGGCCTTCGTTAATCACGGAGCGTATCAGTCCCGGCTGGGATTTGAACAATACCATCTGACCACGCCACGGCTCGATCTCAAATCGCAAACCAAGTTCCTGCCCGAGTTGCGAAGACCAGGCTCCACTGGCGATGCAAAATTGATCTGCGGCAAACTCGCCGGCACTGGTTCGCAATGAAACAATGCGACCACCATCATCAACGCCGCGTACCCATTCCTGAACTTCAACGCCCTCCTCCACGGCGACTCCCTTCTTGCGATTCGCTTCGAGAAGTGCGCGAAGCAACATCGGCGGGCGAACGAGACATTCGTCAGGCAAGAAGTACCCGCCGTGGATATGCCCACGCTCAAATGACGACTGGAGCAAAGGCTCGCGAGTAGCCAACTCATCCACCGAACGAATTGGTTGGACATCCAAACCGTCGGCTTGCCACTGCGAAGCGGCAACCTTGAGCGAGACCATTTCGCCTCGCGAAGTCGCGATGTGCAAACCACCAGTCGCCTGGTACTCCGGATCAATCGAAGAATCGCCTCGAATTCGATCAATCCACTCCGGGTACATCTTCCAGCTAAGCGTCCGCAACCGCTCAAAGTCATCATGCTCGGCGCCGGTCCGACAAACGGCAGGCAAAATCCCGGCTGCGGCACTGGACGCACCCTTCCCCGCCTGGTGACGGTCCAGCACGCGGACCTTTTGCCCGGCTGAAGCCAACTCGTAAGCGAGCGACAGTCCGACAATTCCGGCTCCGACGATGATCGTGTCTACGTGTTTCATGGAGTGCTAGCGGAGCGAAGTTGCCCGAACATTCGCAATGCTGAATCGGACTGGTCAAAAATCAACGTTACAGACAACAATCAATGCAGGGTAAGTATTTCGACTTACGTGCCAAGGGATGGCACGAGTGATATCTCATGGAGGGGGAAGATGAATCAAATTGCAGCATCCATTCTAGTTCTTTCATCAACAGTTTGTGCATACGCCGCTTCGATCCGGCCATCGTCGGATGGTTTTGGCGGAATCATGAGTCTGATCGCATTGGGGCTGGGCATGTGGGGCGGGCTGGCGTTGCTCGCCGCGGTCACCATGGAACGCGATATCCTGCTGGACGAAGATGATATCGACCGGGCGCCGCGTCGCTCACCAGGTATCGGCTTGCCGCGATATCGGTCCCCGATGCCGTCGAGCATGGCGCCCGTTGCTCCCGTCCGCCAGGATTCGGTGCTGGGTGTGCCAAGTCGCGAATACCGACTGAGTCCGGAAACCAGCGCGCAAATTTCCATGGTGGCTCAAGCGAACGGCCGCAGTCGCCATGATGTTGTCGAAGATATCTTGCAGCGAAATTTGCCACGCTATTCTTCGCGAGTCGCCGGTTAGCGATCGATAGTAGCCCGGCTGTCCCAGCCGGAGTCGATAGTTGCCCGGCTGTCCCCAGCCGGTTTTCACAACCTTTCGGCTGTCCCCAGCCGAAGGTGCGCATGACGGCTGGGCGCGTGACGGCTGGGCGCATGACGGCTGGGGACAGCCGTTCAACTATCGATCCACTCCTCGGATACGAATCGCAACAGGTGCGAGCGATAGTTTTGCTCGAACACCTTGTCTGGTCCGGAATCGCCGCCAGTCGATTCCGCTTCCAGAACACGTCGCCAATCCAGTCGCAATCCCGATCGGCTGGACAACGCGTTGACTCGCTCAGCAACTCGCATGCCCCAGAGAAATCCAAACGAATCACAGAACTGTTGCCAGAGATCATTCCGACTTGTTGAGCGATCCATACCATCGCGACTGCGCCCGACCATCACTACCAACCCAACCGCCGCGCAGACCAACAGCGATGCCAGTCCCGGCCAGCATCTTGCGTTGCCGACCTGCGACTTGAGCACGGGAAGATAGCCCGCCAACATCGCAATCTGGGCGGCGGAAAATAACAGGCAAGCCAACCAGTGCTTTGTCGGCAGATAATTTACCAACCCGGTGAGTATCAGGATCCAGAGGAACCACCCACGGGCATCGTGGATCTGGATCGAGCCACCGGATCTCAGCAAATACGATTCAGCCGCTGGTAAAACGAGGACCACCCAGAGCGAAAGCACGATCAAGTGCCACGCTCTGTCTTGCGGACGCTTCGCACCCAACAGCGACACGACGGGTAACAGCAGGGAAGCCGCACCAACAAAGCGACTTGCGGCAATCCAGCCAATCGAAGATTCCAGTTCAGTCGCTGGATCTCGCGTTTGCAGCCATACCACGCATTCAACAATCGCGGGCGTTCCAGTCGCAACGATTAGCCAAACCCACGGGTGCAATAGTGTCGTACCGGCGCATTTTCGGCGACTGAAAATCAGAACCAGAAAGCCGACTGCGAAACCAGCCGCTGCGAGAAGTGGATTCTCCAAAACGCCCATATCAATCCGCGTGTCCCTCAAAGCTTCACTGCCACGAACGTCCATCAGGACGCTACTGAATGTCGTAACCGATATACGAAGGCTCGGTAACCATAGCCGTCGGTCAAATGCAAGATTTCGAAAAAAATCTAAAGCAATTTTCCGCCCTCGGTCGTTTGCGTGTGCCTGGTTTGTCGGGCATCCTTGGGGAATAAGGACAACAAGCGTTCGCTTTGCGCGTTCGCTGCCTCGCGGCAAGGATTCGAATAAGCCGCTTGACCCGCATTGCTGTCGGTCAATTCAAATTAAACTCTAAGGAGTCGGGTTATGAAGAACTTCATCGTGCCCTTCATGGCTATGACATTGCTCATGGTCTCCGACGTCAGCGCACAATGTGCGGGCGGCGCCGGAGCGGGATTCGGATTCAACACAAACAGTTGCGACTTTGCCAGCCAGATCTGGGCCGGTTACTGCAACGGCGGGCCGGCGATTCCAGCGTCGGCGGCTTCACGCGGATGTGGCCTGCTCGGTGGTTGCGGCGGCGGTAGCGGAAGCAGTTGCGGCGGTGGATGTGCAGGCGGCGGTGGCGGCAGGATCATGTCTCACCTTCAGGGTCTGCTAAGCCGACTTCAATCCGGTGGTTGCGGTGGCGGAAGCTGCGGAAGCGGCCAATCCTACGGCGGATACGGCATTCAGGGCTTCGGCTCCTACGCTGGAACCATGCCATTCGGCAACAGCGCCGGCTGCGGCGGGTGTGCGAGCAACAACACCTGGTGGTATGGCGGCGGATCCATCGGACGTCCTTCGCATTGCGGTAGCGGCGGATGTCGCATTCGCTCTGCCCTCAGCGGCGGCGCTGGCGGTGGTTCATCCTGCGGTGGTTCATCCTGCGGCGGCGGTCGACACTGCGGTGGTGGTCGACACTGCGGCGGCGGATTGGGGCTATTCAGCCACTTCCGAAATCGCATGTCCTACTCGTCCTGGATCGGTGGCGGACCACTCGACACCTACTCCCTCGTGGCAGGTTACGGCGGTTTCGTCGGATCGCAAATGGACTACGGATGCATCAATGGTGCGTGCTCGGGTGACTTCGGTGCAGCAATGCCGGCGAGCGATTGCGGATGCAATGGCGGAGCTGTAATGCAGCCAGCCATGGAGTCCTATTCGACTGGCGGAGAAGTCTACGGCGGTGAAAGTTACGGCGGTGAGAACTACACCGGCGAAACTTATACCGAATCTTACAACGAAGAACAGTCAGGTTCTCACGAAGCGTATGGTGCTGAAGAGCAGTACGCCCCTGTCGAAGAACTTCCCGTTGAAGAAGGTCCGTTCTACGAGTCGAATCCACTCGCTGAAGTCGAAGAGATTCCGTCTCCGGACGCCAGCGCTGACGAAGGTTGAAAAAAGTAACCGCTCGAATGTTGACGTTTCCCCAGGTTCGAGAGGGTCAGGCACAAATTTTCGGCATTTGTCCGCAAAGCGAAATAAAATCAGCTTGCCGCCGAAAAATTGAGCCAGACCCTTGCCCGCGAGAACAGTTTAAAAAAACATTCGACGCGAGCTTCGCGACATATAGAACAGCTGGGGAGAAGCTTAAAGAGAGCAATCTCTGAGAGTTTGTCCCGGCACGATGAGCGGATGACAGCCAGTCTGTCATCCGTTTTTCTGTTTATCTCATCATCGAGATCAGCAGCTTACTTACTGTCCGCCAGAAATTTTACGAAGCAGGTCTTCCGCCTGCTTGCGAGCGGGAAAGACGCCTCGCCCATTCTCGATTGCTGACTTGAGCAACTGAGTCGCCATGTCGGAGCGACCACTCTTGTGCAGCACTTCTGCGGCGTAGTAGGAAGCGTCCGTTCCAACCGGACCGTTCTGCAACATGTTCTGCAGCTGTTTAAGGGCCGCATCCTGCTTGTCCAATCGACTGAGAATCCACGACAACGTTACGCCGCACTCGCGCCCAATCGCCTGACGCGCGTCGGGAAACAACTTTGTCGCCATCTGCGAAAACTCAACTGCCTGTTCGATTTTGGCTCTGTCTTCCTGCGAGCCTAGCGCCAAAGCCAACTGGTTCAGCACCATGACGTTGGAAGGAGCCAGCGTCTGCCCCTGGCGAAGTTCTGTTTCGGCTTTGGAATAGTCGCCTTTCATGCGAGCGATGATTCCGCTCAGCAGTTGAACCTGAACAGACTTCGCGTCAATCGCCTTGGCTTTCGTCGCAATCTCCTCGGCAAAATCAGCATTGCCAGTTTCGAGAGCCCACTGTGCAGCGGAAAGCACGGTGACAAGATTTTCACCGTCTCGTTGAAGGGCAAGCTTGACCAACTTTTCGGCTTGCTGCCCCTGCCCTTTACCCTGATACAGTTTCGCCATGTTGATCTCATGACGAGTCATCTTCTTGGGATCAGTCTCGTAGAGCTTCTGGAACGTCTCGTAAGCTTTCTGCTCATCCGCCTTGGCTCCTTTCTGAAACAACACTCGACCCAGCCGGTTCAGCGCGGCCGCATTGAGTGGCTCCATGGCGAGCACTTTATTCAGCGAAGCTTCTGCACCTGCAAAATCGCCTCGGGCCTCGGTCACTGCAGCGATACCATTCAGGCTGCGAACCTGAAGACTCTTCTTGCGAGTTTCATTCGTGGAATAAGAGTTAGCGATCGAGTTCCCTTTTTCGTAAAGCAGAACGGCATCGGTAAAGCGACGTTGCTGTAGCGCGCTATCTGCGAACACCACGTAGGCTTCCGGATCATTGGGATTGTCGCGTACGGCTTGCTCGAAGGCTGCACGAGCCGCAGCTGGCTGTTTGATTCCAGCATAGAGCCGCCCAAGGAATACGCCGGCTGGCGGATAGGCAGGGTTCTTGGCAACCATTTCCTTCAACATTGCCTCGGCGCCTTTGAAATCGCGCGTTTTGAACTTGTCAATCGCGGCTTGCATCTCTGGTGGAAACGGACTTGTCTTTTCTGGCATCGCCGCTGCGTCACCGGCGGCATCAAGCGTAATGCTTCCTGCATCACCAGCAGGCGCATCACCAGCAGCCGCACCGGTATCCTGCGCCGTACACAAGCCGGCGGCCAATAGAACCGGAATCAGGCAAGTCAGTTTTGAGAGCGGAAGAAGAAAGGATTTGAGCATGGTAAATTCTCTAGGTTTTGTATTCATCAACAAGCTTGGCGCTACCATCGAGGTACGTCGCATTCGCAGTCGTGTTCGCTTAATTGTAATGGAATCGACGATGCGAGGAACGGGCTCGTTTGCAGACTGGGCGATTTCGCGGTCCCGAGTCTAGCGGTTACAGAGTATGTGACGTTGATCAAGATTACGCGTCGCAAACCGCAGCATAGATGCCGCAATGCAATGTCACGCCGGATACAGAACGCCGGTGAAAAAATCCCAGATCACGGCATTTGCGGCGAGATTTGCCGTCGTTTTCCCCAGAAAAGCCATGCTGGATGGCCGCCCTGGCCACGTATGACCGCCGCCCACCACCTCAAAAAGCCAGACCCGACTGCCTCCCATCCCGTTGTCATATCGGTGTGCCACGACGCGAGTCCCGTCCTCAACGATCGGCACCAGCGGCTCGACACCTGGTATCAAATCACAACCGTTCGCTCGCACCCACGCGGCCACGCTTTCCGGCACGGAAACGAACGGCGTTTTCGTCAGACTCCGCCGACCGATCCCACCTTCGTACGGAACAAACTCATCAGCGGTTCCATGAATGTGCAGAATCGACACAGGACGGCATGGATCCAAAGCCGTCAAAGCCGTCAAAGCCGTCGGTCCCGTTATTGAATTGTTGGCTACTTCACTCGTCGTCGAGCCCATCGCGCCGGCCACGCAGGCAACAGCCCGAAACTCATCCGCCATTTCGGCCGCTAACCGGTAACACATCAGCCCACCGTTCGACATGCCAACGGGAAAGAAACAAGTCGCCGGTGTGAACCAGTCGCGTTTTAGCACCTCAACCAGCCGACGTATAAATCCAACGTCGTCAATATTCTGACGACCTGCGTAGCCGCATTCCGGTCCGCCATTCCATGTCCCGGCTTCTTCGGTACGTCCCGAACCATTCGGATAGACGACTGCAAAACCGTGCTCGTCCGCCGTCTGATTCAGACCACAGAATTCGATCATCTGTTCGGCGCAGGTTCCGGCACCATGGAAAGCAATCAGAACGGCGGGGACATTCGCGTTGAACGAAGCAGGCTTGTAGAGAATTGCATGACGCTTTCGATCAGCAACCTGAATCTCAAGGCGAAAGGTATCCGGCTGCATGTTACCAGGCCGTTACTTCTCGAGTAGCTTTTCGAGACTGGAGTACTCCGACGACAGGGAATCTACATTCGCGGAGAGCTTCTCAACAATCGACTGGCCCTTTGCCCGCACGTCATCGCGAATGACTTTCTCCGCGTCGGCAATGTAACCATCGAGCACTTGCGTTTCACGCACCCAAAGTACGAACGCAGTCAACAAGTAGGCAATGATAACCATCAAAATCAAGCCAAAGACAAACATGGGATTCATGGTCCCAAAGAATGCCCTGGCGATCGCGACAAAGAAATTCCCTTCACCCCCAACCGCATTCATCACCGGATCGATGCGACTCCAGATGGCCATGACGAGCGTGCCGATCGCCGGAAGGTGCCACAGAAAGCGAGTCCACTTCTTGCCGGGCCGCTCCTGCGACTGAATCTGCGCAATCGCCTGAGTCGCCATCCTGGCGGACCATTGCTCCGACGAATCGCCCGGATCGGTTCCAGTATCTGCATCCATCAAATTGGCGTTTGCGATTTTCGATCCGGCAAATTCCGATTGAAATCTCGCCTGGAGATTTCTCGCGGCCTCGAAGAATCCCCGATAGTGGTGATGGACCCGCGATTCCATTTCCGCCTGATTCAAAACCGACTCGCCACCCTTCGACCACGGCAATTCGCCCATCAGCGTAAAGATGATTGAAAACGGCATGCCCCAATCGCGACTGGAACGCCGTACCCGCGATTTTCGAATGCCTTTCCGCTCCCGTTCCATCAGCAAGTCTTCGGGAATCGCCAGCAGCGCGCTATCAAGATCGCTTTTCCAGTTTGTCACCAGTTGCCCGGTCTCTTCAAGGATCGACCGGTTCTCTTCACCCAACGCCGTCGAAGCGATCGACTGCGACAGTCGCACCTTCCTCGAGTCAATATTCTGTTCCTTGATCTGGCGGTGATACTTGCCTTCCTGGAAACCCTGCAGCAACGTTTCGACTTTGGCAAAACCTGGCAACATGTCCGACGGCTGCTCTTCGCACCTGGCTTTGAGTACTTCGCCAGCCGAAATGGGGAACAACTGATCTTTCCGCAGATCAAGATTGGCATTCTCTTCCATCTTGACCTGAATATCCCCGACCAGCTCGTCAACGACCTTGTCCGTCTGATCACCGTACCGGTTTTCCAGGCGATCCACCTTGTTCAGCAACACGAACAGATTGTCTGCCGACTGGCCGAGAGATACCAACAGCTCGTACAGCCGCCGGTCAGCGTACTTCATGTCATCCACGACGATCAGCAGGATGTCGAGGTAATCAAGATAGCGCTGAATGATGTGCGCGTGCTTTCGCTCCGCAGAATCAAAGTCCGGAAAATCAAAAACAATCACCTTGTCCAGTGACTCACGGCGGTGCAGCACCTGCGGTTTGGCAAAGTCGTCTTGCGGGACGTCATCCGGCAGCTCGGTATCGACGTACCGGTAAACCACGACACTATCCGATGTCGGGCGCCGATCGCCGCTCCGCGAAACAACCTCTCCGGCGAGTGCATTAATAAAGGTAGATTTCCCAACGCCGGTTCCACCTACCAGACCAACAAGAATCGCATCATCAATCGACTTTTCCAGTCGCGCAATATCCTGCCACTCGGCAAGCAGCTTTTCCCGGTCGTCACCGGATAGCAAACGGACGTTCGAGTCGGCAAGGTACTCGCCAACGGCATCCCAGTTCTCTGAATTCCGACTGGATCCACTAATCATCCCGACTGCCTCCCGGGACAACTGCCATTTTGAATTCCGAGACCAGACTTTCTGTTTGCGATTGGTAGTCGCCCATTTCGCCAAGTACCGTTTCCAGCTCTACCAGTCCGCGGCTGGCTTCATCCAGAAAGTCGACATAGCGTTGCTTTCCAATGGCGAGCACTTCCGCCAGTGACTCTTGATGCTTCTCGTGAGCAGTTCGCTCAAACTCTTTGACCTTCTGGTCCCCGATGGCGATGCTCACCGCCTTCGCGACGAAGGGACTGACGACTCCGTCAAAGCCGAACTCCAGCAGCGTAAATGTGCCGCCGGTTGATACCTGCGCGGAGATCAGCACGGTATGAAACAGCAGCTGCGAGAGAATGAACTTCGCTTTATTCTCACCCGTAATCGACGAAGCCGTGTCGAGGGCGTGCGATTCTACCCATCCGCGAAATCGCTCGTGGTGCTCACGGAACAGCTTCTGAATTTCGGCGTGTTCCAGCCGAAGCTCCTTGTACCTGTCGCGACTGACAAGGTCTTCAAGTCCCGGCTGTTTGATGATGTCCAGACGCGATTCGTCCGCGAACCGGATCAATTCCGATTCAAGCATATGAAACGTTTCCGATGTTACTGGATCCGAAACGGTTTCGGCCGGTTGTTCATTCTCTGCATCTTCCTTGCCGGTCCACTTCTTGTACATCGAATGGATGCCCTTGATCGGCATCGAAATGATCTTGCGTGGGTAACGCAGCAAGTCGATCTTCTCGAGCTGCTTCATGACTCGCTGATAAACTTCGTTTCGAACCGCCGGCGACAGCCCTTCTGACAGCCGAAAGTCCATATGATCAATCGCCTGTTTGTAGCGCTGATCCAGCCGCTCTTGCAGACCAACGATCTGACCGCGGCACCCGGCGACTTTTTCACGAATACGTTTCGATTCAGAAAAGATCCCATCCAGCTCGCCACGAAATCGCGTCACGCTTTGCTCGGCTGAACTGTCACCGGCGAATGATTCAATCGTGCTTTTGAGCTTTTTCATCGAATCATGTTCCGGCTCGATCAGCGCATCGTCCGGAATGGAAAATTCGGGGACGACGATTTTCCGGTACGGAAGCTCATCGCCGGGCGGAATATCGAACGTGTCGCGATACCGCTTGTCAAAGCTGTCGGGAATCGCATCGGAACTCGTCTTGTTCAGAATCACCGCGAACTCTTTTTCCGCCGTGTGAATCCGGGCCAGATATTCCCACGTGGACGCGTCGGCGTACTTCAGCGAATCCGTCACGAACAGAAAATCGTCGGCTTCGAGGAAGACTCTTTCTGCCTCATCGCGATTTGCAAGTTCGACGCTGTCAAAGTCGGGTGTGTCGATCAGGATCAAATCTTTCCACGCGTCGCGCTCGTGCATTTCGACTTTGCCTTCGAGCGCCGCCACAATCGGCTGCCACTCATCGTGGACGAAGTAACACGAAGTGCGCGTGAACGGTCGCTTGAACCCGGAACCGCTCACCGCCTTGCCGACCAGCGAGCAGAAAAGCTTGCTCTTGCCGGCTCCAGTCGGACCAAAGAACGCGATCCGCATCGGCGCGTGGGGGCCGTCGCGGAATCGGCGGCGAAGATTCACGCATCGGCGGCGCAGCTCTTCTATCGACCGTTTCTCTGGCAAGACGGCCGGAACTTCGAATTCGCCAAGAAATCGACTCCATGCTGGCAAGGCGGTAAGAAAGTCGCGTGTCGATGATTCGGGCATTCCCGATACTGCCTTGTGATTGAGCGATTGAGCCGACGGATCGTCCGCAGATGCATGTTGGACCGTAAATCGTAGCCCAGCCAACAAGTTAGCTCAATTGGAATGCGAGTTCGGCCTTTCGCCGCCGCCTGCTTGGGCTAGAATCGAACCTTGCTGCCCAGCCACCGTAGCACTTTATGGTGGCTACCCAATCTGAGGATTTTACGACTTTGTTTCTTGGCCCGGTTTTTCAACGCGAACTCGCCATCACGCCTCGGCGACCGCGCCTGTACATCTACCGGGCCGTCTATGCCGCCGGCCTCATGATTCTGATCTCCTCGGCTTGGCTACTGCTCGCCGGAGCCCAGGTGATCCGCAACGTCGGCGATATGGCCCGTTTCGGAAGCGTCCTCTTTCAAATCATCGCACCGCTCCAGTTGGCATTGGTATCGTTCTTCGCCGCGATGTCCGCCGCGAGTGCGGTCGCTCAGGAGAAAGACAAACGTACATTAATTCTGCTGCTGATGACGCGGATGACCAACAACGAGCTGGTTTCCGGCAAGCTATTCGCCAGCATCCTGAATGTATTGGTCATGATCGCGACCAGCTTGCCAATTTTCATGCTGATGGTTTTGTTCGGCGGCATCTCGTTCGTCCAAGTCGCGAGAGTCTTCGCCGTCACGCTCACCACCGTTTTCGCGGCTGGAGCCCTCGGGGCACTTCTCGCTTTCTGGCGCGAAAAAACATTCCAGACGTTGGCTCTGACTACGCTGACACTTTGCTTCTGGCTTGGTTTGTGGGAAGTCGTCGGGGCCGGATTTCTGGGCGAATCGTGGCTCGGAATTTCAACAGAAACCTGGGCAACCGGATTCAGCCCACTCCGTGCGATACTGGTAGCGGCCAGACCGTTCCTGCCTCTCCAGAGCGCAGTGCCAGTCGTCGGTAATGGCGTCTACCTCTACTTGGTGTCTTCGACCGCGATTGCGTTCCTGCTGAGCGTGATTGCGATTCTTCGCGTCCGGATCTGGAATCCGTCTCGCGAAGTTCGCGTGCGGGCGACAGATAGCGAACAGGCGGGCGCATCCATCTGGGGCGCCGAACACGACCTCGCCAGCGAGCAAACTGGCGAACAAGCCGAAGAGGCGCGATCGGGACACGTCGATGCACGACTTCGTGCCGAAACGTCAACGGAACAGACGCGTGAGGTGTGGGACAACCCAATCTTGTGGCGCGAGCTGAAAACGTGGGCATACGGCAAGAAGGTGATCTTTATTCGAGTCGCCTATTTGACGTTGTTCGTGATGGCAGCGTTAGCTGTACACTTCGCGATCGAGTCGCAGAATGCAGCATCGTACGCGTCCTACGCGTCGGACATCATCCCGGCGGCTGCCCGCCCGATGGCTCCGCTGTTTCTCGTAAGCCTGATCATCGTGAACGCGCTCGCTGTAACTTCTGTTTCCACAGAGCGTGATGGCCAGTCACTCGACTTGCTCCTCGCAACCGACTTGTCACCTCATGAGTTTGTCTTTGGCAAGCTGGGCGGCGTGTTTTCCGTCGGCGGAATGATGGTGGTCGCTCCACTCCTGCTGACAGGATACCTCTGGTTCCGTGGCGGCATGTCGCTGGAGAATCTGATTTACACAACGATTGGCCTGATCGTCATGAATTTCTTTGTGGCAACGCTCGGCGTTCACTGCGGGATGCGGTATGCCAACTCGCGAAACGCGATTGGCGTCAGCCTTGGGACGGTGTTCTTTCTGTTCCTCGGTGTGATCGCGTGCATGGCGATGATGATCCTGCTGAGCAGTTCATTCGAGATGCAGATGGCTCCCTTCCTTGGCTTTATCGTTGGCGGCGGCATCGGCCTGTATGTTTCACTCGGAGCCGGCAATCCATCCAAGGCTATCGGCGCCGCTTCCATTCTGGCTCCGTTCGCAACGTTCTATGCGATCACCAGTTTTCTGATGGACAAGAATCTCTCCGTCTTTCTCGTCACCGTATGCACTTACGGGTTCACTACTGCCGCCATGCTTATCCCGGCGCTTTACGAATTCGATTTCGCCATGGGCGGCCGCGCCGCGAATGCGGAAGAGTAATGTCGTGGATCGCTCCGCCGATCCTACGTCCAGATACATCTGCGGGGAAAAACCACGAATAGACACCAATTCACACGAAGGAAGCGCCTGACATTTGTGTTCATTCGCGTCCATTCGTGGTTCCTGTCAAAGTAGACGCACCAATGCCTGCTCAAACCCGCGTTGGGTCGACGGAGCGATACACAACTCACCGGCGGATGGACGGCGCAAACCGTCAAACATGGGCGCGCCGTTTGGCTATTCACGGCTCGGACGGAGCCTCGCCCTGGGGTGTTGTAAATTCAATATTGCGTGGCATTTGTGCTCACGTCAGATTTGTTGCAGTCGTTTGCCTGACCTCGACCGCTCGCCCCAAGCAACCCTCCTCCGACGCAGTGGTGTCATGCGAAGAATGAGCAGGGCATACCACGTGTCGCGTGAGGAGG
>CALHZT010000207.1 GCA_938040995.1 uncultured Pirellulaceae bacterium
CCCGCGCAGGCGGGAATCCATTGAATTGGATTGGCTTTTTGATGCATGGAAAGATATTGAGCGTTAATACGCTTCGAGTGGGTCCCCGCGTTCGCGGGGAAGACGGCCATAGGCCGTCAGTTGAGTCGTCATGAACGGAGATTCCTCCGTCTTTCCCGCGCAGGCGGGAATCCATTGAATTGGATTGGCTTTTTGATGCAGGGAAAGACATTGAGCGTTAATACGCTTCGAGTGGGTCCCCGCGTTCGCGGGGAAGACGGTTTTAGGCCGTCAATTGAGTCGTCATGAACGGAGATTCGACACTAATGGATCGAACGATCCTAAGCGGAGAAATTTTATAGCTGAGCGCTGCACTCGAATGAAGTTGTCGGCATTTGGCATTTTGGAACCTGGCATCTGGCGGCCAGCAGTAGCGGCAGTCAACACAGGTAGCCTACCTCGGATAGATCCAGAGGAAGGGTTTGCCAGCTTCGTCGATGCGCATTTCGCTCTTGAGCTTGGCCTGGAACAAAATGTTCTTGAGGATGCGAGAGTAGAAGGTTTTCTTGCTCGGGTACGAGACGAGTTTGGTGGCCGGGTCGATTTGTTTGCGCGCCATGCCGTTGTGATCAAACAGGAATGGAATTTCCAGTCGGCTCTGGATGGACGCAAGGGCATCACCGATCGGTACATTGTTGATGGCAACGGGCAGGAACTCGTGCAGCTTCGGGACGAGCTTGTGTGGTTTGGTTTCCGAAGGCCAGCCGACGGGCCATGTTTCTTCGGCGGATCGGACGTCCTTGATGGCCAGGCGGGTGACGGATGATCCAGCGGAACGCTGCGGCACTACCACGAGTCCTAATGGTCTGACCAATGCTGCGAGGCTGGTTCCCACCGACAGGCCGGAGAGCTCGTCTCCGACGACTTCGTCACTGGATACGGCGAAGATCTTTGACTTGGCTTTCGATGACGTGACGACGGTGATGTCACATGCGTCCCGGATTTCCTCAAATGCTTCGCGCACGGATGAGCCTTTCGTTTTTTGCTCAACCGGCGACTGTAGTTTTTCGGTAAGCGACACGAGCGATTTGGCATCGAGTCCAAATGCGTGCGAGTTCTTCTCTGGCGACTTGTCGCCGGGATCATCAATATCTGAAAACCATGAACTCAATTTCGACTTGTCGGTCATTCGGAAGGTCGCACCGGGAAGCAGCAGCTGACCACTGCGGTTGAGTAGCCCGGTGACTTTGAAGGTTTTTGATGTGCCGCTGCCGACCGATTTGATCGACGGTTTGGAGTCTCTCGTTCCGGCGCGAAGGCTGGCTGAGTCGATGGGCAGCGATTTCAGGATCTTCATCCAGTCGTGAGCATCCATCGCTGCACGGCTGCCGCTGCCGGCCATGGAAAGTACTTCCAGCTCGACTCGCGGCTTTCGCGTTGGAGATGGCGTCTGGGATGGGCACACGCCGATGCCAACCGTCAATGTAAGAACGATGGATAGCAAAGCGTGTTGAAGGAGCCCGCATAAATGGAACAGGCGGCAATTTGTCCGGATTGCGAAAGGTTGAATGTCCATGTCTGGATTATACGTCAGTTGGTGCGAGGAATGAGTGATTGATGCTTGCTCTGTGCTTTTGAGTGCGGCAAAATGGGCGGGAATCTTTCAAGGAGAAAAATACTATGGGACGACCCGTCACACTTTTCACTGGTCAATGGGCAGACTTGCCTTTGACAGACATGTGCCGCATGGCGGCTGATTTTGGTTATCAAGGGCTGGAGCTTGCTTGCTGGGGTGACCATTTCGAGGTCGACAAGGCGTTGGAAGATGACGGTTATTGCGCGGCGAAGCGGGACCTTCTCAACAGCCATGGTCTTGAATGCCATGCGATCAGTGCTCACCTGGTTGGGCAAGCGGTCTGTGACAATATTGATGAGCGACATCAGGCGATTTTGCCTCCGTATATTTGGGGTGATGGTGATCCCGCCGCGGTCAACGAACGGGCGATCGAGGAGATGAAGAACACGGCGCGAGCCGCCCAGAAATTCGGCGTCGAAGTCGTCAATGGTTTTACCGGATCCAGCATCTGGCACATGAACTATTCGTTCCCGCCAGTGCCCGAGTCGATGATCGAGGCAGGTTTTCAGCAATTCGCTGATCGCTTCAATCCCATTCTTGATGTTTACGGTGAGTGTGGAGTCCGGTTTGCGCTGGAAGTTCATCCGGGAGAGATTGCGTTCGATCTCTATACGGCGGAGCGCGCCTTAAAGGCTCTCGACAGTCGCGAAGAGTTTGGTTTCAACTTTGATCCCAGCCACCTTTACTGGCAAGGTGTTGATCCGGTCGAGTTTATCCGCGCTTTTCCAGATCGTATGTATCACGTTCATATCAAGGATGCGATCACCACGTTGAATGGTAAGACTGGAATCATTGCCAGTCATCTGAATTTCGGCGATCCTCGTCGCGGTTGGGACTTCCGGTCGCCAGGACGCGGCGGTGTAAACTTCGAAGAGATCATTCGCGCTCTCAACGTCGTCGGGTACGACGGCCCGCTTTCCGTGGAATGGGAAGACTGCGGGATGGATCGTGAGTTCGGCGCCGCAGAGGCGGCCGCCTTCGTCAAGAAGATGGACTTTGCACCAAGCAACGTGCAGTTTGACGCGGCTTTCTCCGACGATTAAGTCGAAGGCGAGTGAGAATTTGCCCAAGAAGGTGTTTTGAAATCGGCGGTCGACGGGAGGGCGAGGCTCCGTC
>CALHZT010000208.1 GCA_938040995.1 uncultured Pirellulaceae bacterium
TAAATGCTAGCGGGCGCCAGCCATCAATCGGTTGCGTCGAGCTCGACGTTCTGCACGCAAACGTGCACGTCGGTTTACTTCACTCGGCTTTTCGTAGTATTCACGACGACGCATTTCTTTCTTGATGCCGCTTCGCTCAACGAGCTTTCGGAAGCGACGAACTGCTTCCTGGATCGTTTCACGGTCTCGAACGACAAGCTTTACCACAAGGTGCTCCTTTGAATTGGTTCTGGTAGGGCAACTCCGCCCATCAGGTTTCGGCGATGGTCTGTATTGGGCCCTCGCCAAATCGGTAGTCACGTATCGTAGACCATCAAAATCCGGTGGTCTAGGCGTCTTAACCCCTTTGGTTACGGGTTTTCGACTAGTCGGATGCCGGTTATTTCGGCCACAACGAACATAATCGGCATGGGCATCAGGGTTTCGTTGATCCCAATTCATTCTGCGACTGGATGCCCAGGCTTCTTCGGCCCAAGTCGCCGGATAGTTGCCAGCCGAAGCCGAATTTCAGCACGACCGTTCCACGCCGCACAACAACGCCCCGGACGGATTCTTTTCCCGGCTGGATGGCGAATGCCGGCGTTGCTGCCACCTCGAATCAGTCGATGCTCACGCGGTACAGAAGAATACACGCTGGCATTGCATCGGAATATGGAATCATCTCACGACGAATCGTCAAACCCAGCCCAGTCCGAACGGGCGGGCTCATCGCCTCGATATTCCGAGCCGGCAAACTTCCTGCAAGACCTCGATCGCAGGCAAAATGACGTGATCCGCGAGCTGGACCAGCTCAACGATCGAATCGATCAGGTGCTCGTCGACTGGAATCGCCAGGAGTACGGCGAAGAACCCGAATCAGCTGAATCGCCGGCTCAGCGAGCCGCGTAGCATCGCACCGGTATCGCGCTGCCTGGCATTGAGGAGCAGCGCTGGCTAGAAGCTGTTTCAAAACTGTTCGTAGTGCCGGCTTTAGCCGGAATTGAGTACGGAATTTCCGCCTGAAGGCGGTACAACAAACTTCCGGATTCAGGTTTTGAAATAGCTTCTACTCTTTCCGCGAGCCCCGATGCGGACCGCGGTTTTGACGAGACTATCTTGCCCGGCTTCGCTTCTTGCGTGCGACACCGAACAGCCCAAGCATGGCAAGGAAGGCGAGCGTAAATCCGCCAGGTTCGGGCGAAGCAGGTACTTTGAAAGTTTCTCCGATCTCGTCGACGGGCGTTAGCCCGAACTCGTCGTATTGCTCCCGAGTTTCGAGTACGACGGCTCCCGATACCGGCGTGACGACATGCATGGCGGCTGCGAACTCGGCGGCTTTTTTTCGAGTCGGTGTTTCCCTTGTATCGCGCCTGATCATTCGCAGGGTCTTCTCGTTTGCCCACAAGTCGGCGATCTTCTCGGTTCGCGACTTGTTCGCAAGTTCGTCTTCCGTACGAGAGTCGCCGGGGATTAACGACCATTTGCGAACCATACGCTTCTCCGGTGAACTCAGTTTCTGGATCAGCACGCTAAGATCTTCGTAGAGGTCGCCAGTTCGTGCTACCGACCTGAAGTGAGCCGAAACATCCTCGTTTTCAACAATCCGGTTGGTACCGGCTTGAACCGCCACGTCGTGAATCGTAATCTCACCCCTGTTTTTCAACTTTCGCGCAAGTCTCCAGGCGGGAGTCAAAGTCGCCGGCTGGGGGCCATGGACCCAAACGATGTGCGGTGCATCTGCTTTTCGGGCATGACTAATTGCAGCAGCGAGCGCGGCAACATTGTCACATCCACCTTTTCCAATCTGTTGACGGACCAGTTTGCCAGGATTCGCATTTCTCGACTGGCGAAGCGCATCCAGATCGACGACTTCGTCGCCCGCGATGATTACTTTGTCGATATCCAGTGACTCACGTTCGTCGAGCAAACGAACGAGACTTTTGACAGAATCCTTCATCCCGGCTGAGCCGTCGATGACGAGCGTAACGCCGCGACGTGAACTATCCTGCTGCTCACCGATTTCCTGAACGAGAATCTCGTTTGAATGGCCAGATAGTCTGGTCCACACGGTCGGTTGCAGGTCACCGATCACCGCAACCGACGACTGATTGGAGGCAAGGCTCGTATCTGAGCAGAAACCGGACAAAGCAAAGCCTGGTTCCTCGCTGGTTACTTCAAAGTCGGGGTTGGCCGTCGCCAACTGGTTTGTTGACTCCAGCCAGACATCATGAATCTGTTCTTTGTTGATATTGAAATTGCGTTCGACAATGCAGGGCAATCGAAACGAGTCCAGTTCGTCTCCGGCCAGCGGCGTCGTAATTCCAATTCGAATCTTCATGTCACCCAACGGCGGAATTGGAAAACACTGCATCTGGATGCGGTCCTTGCCCTTCCACGTGACAAGCACTGGATCACGCCGGCGCTCAACTGCGATTGATTTGTAGGCTTGTTTGACTTTGCTGTTGCTGGAGAATGCGGCCTCGCGAGGTTCACCGTTTACCCACAGGGTCAGTCGCGAAATCACTGCATTGGGCGGTAAAAGAAGCTGAGCACGAGCTTCGCGTTGCCTGTTCGAACCATTGTTGAACACCATCGTCCACTCGACATAGCTGGCGGCTTCGCCTGGGAAGATTTCGCCCTTGATCTCCGATTCGGCAAGAGACAGGTCTTTGATGCGCCCAGCGACTGAATCGCCTCCCAGATCAGGGTCGAAATTCCACCTCCAAAAGTCGCTACCGTTGGTTACGCGGCGAGGAGGTTGGACCGAGTTGAATGAATGGCCGGTGACTGCGAAATAAGCCGATTGGGCGTCTTCGCGAGAAATGTATCGAGAGCGGGGACCAAATCCGAAAAGCGATCTTCTTGTTCGATCCTCGTAGCATCGTTCGAGCAATTGCTGCTTGCTTCCGACCTTTCGCAACATTGCCAGCCCGTGCGCACGACCGGACTCATTCCCGTTGGTAGCCACCATCGTGTAATGATTCGTAATGTGCGTTTGAGCCTCAGGAATGACCAGCCAGACGATGGCAAGTAAAGCGCCCGCAACCTGATGGATGCCGAACTTCCATTTTCCGCCGATTGCTTCGGCTTGCTCACTTCGTAGCGACTTGGAGATCACGCAGGCCGCTGCGAAGGACAAGACGGGAGCCAGTGGCAGGAACCCAAATCCGAAGAAGACGATTGCAATGATGCCGAACGGTGCAAGCGGCAGGAACGGAATCGCGTAGATCAATGAGATCGCGAGGGTAGCGCCGTTCATCCATGCCAAGAGCTTTGCGGTACCGCGGGAAACCTGATCTTTGTTAGTGATCGTTTCTAGTGCGAACAAATTCGCCACAGGAACCAGGCCGATTGCGGCGATATGCCATGTCGTCGGTATCGGGTCAAAGAAGGCGTCACCGCAACTTGCGTACGACCACTCAATGTACAGAGCAATGACAGGTAGCAACGCGCCAAACAGAACAACAAATACGGCCATATCTGATACTCACTTTGTTCATCCGCGCTGATAAGGGTACGCGAGGTACCAACACGTCAGATTTGAACTCTCGTAATGCAACGTCTACGTGTTCCGCGCAGTGGAAGTTCACCAATAGCATTGGATATTTCTGGCCGAAGACGCTGCAGGTCTGCCGAGAATTGTGCAGAATTCAGCTCCGAAATAGCGACCCATCGCGGTTCCGCAGGATTATGCTAGTTCCGCCGGTCCAGATGCCCTGACTTGCCAATCGCCCGAAGCAGCCGCAATCCTACCAGCAGGCTAATCATGCATCCGGACAGGCCAAGTAGCGAGATCTTGTGGAGGCCAAACATGGTTGGCTCCTGAAAGATCACGGGCGGAACCTGGCGACTGAGTAGAAGGGACGACCCGAGAAACAACGCGCTCGCGAGCATGCCCAGAACCAGTCGGTTAACGGATGGTTCCAGGCCGCGATGGTCGAGGTGTACATCGAAATCACCGGCTTGCACCTGCTTGATGATGTCCATCATCTGGCCTGGCAAGACTCCCGCCAGATGTTCCAGTTCGAGGTACGTCCGACGCATCTTGCGAATTCGCCGTGCTGGCGAAAGTCGCCGGAGAATCGCCTTTTTCTGAAACGGCACCATGATCTCCATGATGCTGAAGCTTGGCGACAGGATCTTTGATGTTCCTTCGAGCGTGATCAAGGTCTTGATCAATACGCTGACCTGTGGCGGAAGCAGGATGTTGTACCGATAGATCATGTCCATCATTTCCTGCAGCACTTTACCGACATCAAAATTGCCGACTTTTTGACTGGCATACGTCGCTACAAAATCGGCGACGTCGGCGCGGAACGCGACCTGGTCCAGGCCTGCTGGCGTCTTACCGATGCGGGAAATCAGTGTGGCCAGATGAGTCGAGTCGCGATTCACAATGGAGTAGAGAATTTCTTCAACGTCTTCGCGAAGGCCTTCGTCCATGCGCCCGATCATTCCAAAATCGAGCAAGCCAATCACATTGCCCGGCAGCAAGATGATGTTTCCCGGGTGCGGATCCGCATGGTACAGCCCATCGCCGAAAATCATTTCGAGAAATATTTCGGCTCCGTTCTTTGCAATTGTGTCGAGATCAAAACCGGCTTCGATCAGGTCGTTGACCGAGTCGAGCGTGACACCGTCCAGCAGTTCCATCGTCAGCACGCGCGGCGTGCAAAGCTCGGAATGTGTTTCTGGAATTCGGACATGCGGATTGTTGGCGAAGCGAACGGCAAACTGTTGCATGCTTCGCTCTTCGCGACCAAAGTCCAATTCGCGCAGAAGCGTGCGGCGGAACTCAGCCATCGTTGCTGTTGGGCGATAAGTCGCGAATTCGGGAACCATCTCGGCCAGCTGGGCGAACCAGCCCATGACATCGACGTCTTTACGGACGATGTCGGCGATGCCTTCCCGCTGCACCTTCACAACGACTGACTGCCCGTCAGGAAGAACGGCTTTGTGGACTTGCCCGATCGAAGCCGCCGCCAACGGTACGTCGTCGAACTCCCGGAAGATCATTTCTACCGGCTGGCCCAGTTCCTCTTCGATCGTCTGGCGAATGATCTCTGAATCGACCGCCGGAGCCGAATGTTGGAGTTTGGCGAGCTCCTCTGCCAGCTCCCGGCCAATCAGTTCCGGCCGGGTGCTGAGAAGTTGTCCCAATTTAATAAAGGTGGGACCCAGTTCGGTGAGGGCCATCCGAATACGCGACTCGCGCGTCTGCTTTGCCAGTTCGGCACCATTGTCGCTCTTGAGCAGCCCCTTGGCAAAATCCAGATTCAGGCGACTTATCCAGTCAGCAAGGCCATATTTGCTGAGTACCGAGACGAGTTCCCTCGTCCGGCTCATGTTGCGATAGGCCTGTGGAATGGAAGTTAGCTTCATATATCAATTCTACCTTCGCCTGCGGATACGGGACAGCGAAGTCGGCAGTATTGGCAATCGTGCCTTGACCTAAAGACCCGGTTTTTTCAGACTGTATGGCTTGGTTGGCAGTTTGGCGTCATTCGGACCTCTCAGTCCGCGGCCGTTCTTTCTTTTGCCCTGTTTATTTATTCGTTCCCTTTAGGCCGCTATCGGTATGCCCAGACGTCAAGAACTCAGAAACATCGTCATCATCGCCCACGTTGATCATGGCAAAACGACTTTGGTCGATTGCCTGCTGCGACAGAGTGGTCAGTTTCGCGACAGCCAGCTGAAGGGCGAACGCATCCTCGACAGCAATGATCAGGAGCGCGAACGTGGGATCACGATCCTCGCGAAGAATATCGCGGTGCCTTACAAGGGCATCAAAATCAATCTGATCGATACGCCAGGCCACGCGGATTTTGGCGGCGAAGTCGAACGAGTCGTCAGTATGGCGGATGGCGCTCTCGTGTTGGTCGACGCCGCCGAGGGACCGATGCCACAAACCAGGTACGTGCTGGGGAAAGCGTTGCAAGCCGGCGTGAAACCAATCGTCGTCGTGAACAAGATCGACCGGCCGGACGCGCGATCGCACGAAGTCGTCGATGAGGCGCTGGATCTGATGATTGATCTGGGCGCAGAGATTGACGACTTTCCACATATCTTTGCGAGTGCCAAAGACGGATACGCGACCGACGATCCTGACGTGCGGAGCGGCACGATGACTCCGCTGCTCGACATGATTTGTGAAGAGATCCCCGGCCCGGATGTCGACGCTGACAAGCCGCTACAGTTGCTGGTCACCACACTTGACTGGTCGAAATACGTTGGCCGGATCGCGGTCGGTCGGATCCAGTCGGGAAAGATTCACAAGGGCCAGACGATCGCGTTGTTGCAGGAAGGCGGTAAAGTCGCCAATTGCAAAGTCGCTGCGGTCGAAGTCTTTGAGAACCTTGGCAAAGTCGAAGTCGACGAAGCCGCTGCCGGCGAAGTCGTCGCGATCACCGGAATCGAAGGAGTCGAAATTGGTGATACGATCTGCGACAAGGAACATCACGACGCCATTGAGCGGTTGGTTGTTGATGAACCGACGCTGGAAATGGTGTTCTCTATTAACTCGTCGCCGTTTGCCGGTCGAGACGGCAAGTACGTGACGACTCGACAGGTTCGCGAGCGTCTCATGAAGGAGCTCGAGCGAAATGTCGCGCTCCGCGTCACACCGATGCCTGATTCTGACGCGCTTGCCGTGCGTGGTCGAGGCGTCATGCACCTCGCGGTACTGATTGAGAACATGCGTCGCGAAGGTTACGAGCTTGCCGTTGGCAAACCGCGAGTCGTCCTTCGCGAGATCGACGGGGTGATGAACGAGCCGTATGAAAACCTCGTCACCGAAGTTCCAACAGACAAATTCGGGCCAGTCATGGAGCACATCGGTTTGCGACGTGGCGAGTTGATCGAAATGAATGTACGCGGCGAATATACGCACGCGAGTTTCTCGATTCCGGCGAGAGGCCTGATTGGACTTCGAACGCGTCTGCTCAATGCGACTCAGGGAACGATCGTGATGCACCATCGTTTCGAAGGTTATCAGCCGTCGCAGGGCACGATGCCTCGCCGAGCCAACGGTGTACTGGTCTCGATGGCAACCGGGAAAGCGGTGGGATTCGGCTTGTTTAACTTGCAGGAGCGAGCCGAGATGTTTGTGTCGCCCGGCGATGAAATCTACGAGGGCATGATCGTCGGCGAGAATGTGCGATCGGAAGATATGAATGTTAATCCGATGAAGGAAAAGAAACTCACGAACATTCGCGCCGCCGGGAGTGATGACAACATCCTGCTCAAGCCGGCACGTGTCTACTCGCTCGAAGCCGCCCTTGAGTACATCGAAGACGACGAGCTTCTCGAGATCACTCCCAACACATTACGCATGCGTAAGAAGATGCTCAAAGAGACCGATCGTCGAAAAGCTGGCCGCGCCGCCAAGCAGAAAGCAAAAGCCGGCGCGTAGGCCGTAGGCCAACACGTAGGCCGGCAACAAGCGGCCGGATTGGTTCACCATCATCATCCGGGCCGACGCCGCGCAGTTCCGGCAACGGCAGCTTTTTGTCATGCAGATATTCAGATCGCGTTACCGCCGGCGCGTCGTGTAATTGCCGGCGCGTCGTGTAATCACCGGCGCAGCGCTTATTCACCGGCACAGCGCTTATTCACCGGCGTAGCGCAATTGCCGGCACAGCGCGGCATCCTACCGAGTAACATTGGCCTCGTTAACAGAATCGGTGGGCGATTTCGTGTACTGGGAGCTTGGCCAGTTCGTGATATAGCACGGTTTCGTAGACCTCAAAGGTCTTAAAGCCATACGATTTTCTGAGCGCGACTTTTGCTTTGGTGTTCATACCCT
>CALHZT010000209.1 GCA_938040995.1 uncultured Pirellulaceae bacterium
GCCGCCAGATCCACCGCTACCGCCAAAAAGGCCCCATCCCGCATGGGATTCGGTTGCACCGGCCATGAAGACCATCAACCCGAGAGCCAACAATTTCGTACGAAGTTTCATCAGAGTTCTCCTACTCGACGCGTGCGCTCCATCAAAGTCATTACATCAAAGCAACCTGGGCACGCTTTCCTAGTCGCCGTAGCATAACTCTGGTACCTAACAATACAAGTCCGCCTACGTTGCGCCGCCCACGAATGGGGAGGGTCGAGCCGCAGATCGAGTGGAAGTCGACCACTGCCAAGTTTCGCCATTCAGCGAAGTTTTGCAGATTCAAATGCAAAACATTTTTTTCTCGTTCATTTACGCCGCGACGAAATGGGCGCGTTTCATGAATCGCACGGCGCTACGAATTCAGTTTGAATTGACTGGTAGTGGATCTTGTTAAAGATCCCTCCGTCGTCCACGAAATCGCGAAAGCGCTGTTACTGCAAGGATCTTTAACAAGATCCACTACGAAATATCCGGCGTCATCCCATGATTTTTTAGTCTGGTCCAAAGCTTCAATCGGTTCGCCAAACGTATTCAATCCAGAGTAGCTATCGATCGCGCTTCCCGGAGCGAACGCAAACCTGATCGCTTTACGGCGAATCGTTGTTCACTCTACGGCGAATCACTGTTCACAATTCCGCGAATCACTGTTCATTCTTTTGCGAATTAACAGTCGCCTACTGCGAATCAATTTTGACGTCAAGTTTTTGGTTCGTTGCAGTTTCAAATTTGAATTCAAACGCGCACTCTGCAGCAAATTGAAACAGTATTCGCTACGTGGTCATCGCTTGAGCCTATGTATCGATGCAAAAATTTGACAACAAAACTCAATCGGCTACCCTCAATCCGGGGCACGAAAGGAGTTTCGTATGAACGACCGACTTTTACTTGGTTGGCTGGCAAAGATGCGACCAGTAGTTCAACGGCGTCGCCGAGCTGACATGCAGCGGCACTTTCGAACATCCGACGTTCTTCAAGAAGCTGCCATTCAGCTGCTCTCCGAATTCGAAGGCAAAGCTCAGTCGGAATGCGAAGACATCAGCCAGGCATGGTTGAGTTGTATCGCACGTGGCCACGCATCGCGACTGGCAGCATGGCACCAGCGGAAGAAACGATCTTCCTCTGCGACAACATCGCTCAATCACGAGTCTGCTTCCTCGCTGCCATCGCCGGCCGAAACGGTCGAACGCAATGACCTCTGGGCCAAAGCGGCGGTCATTATGACGAATCTTCCCCGGACGGAACGCGAAATCATCCATCGCCACGATGTGAATGGCGACTCGTTTCGGCTGATTGGTGAATCGCTAGGGAAGCCCGAACATCAGGTAAAGCGGCTCTATCATCGAGCCATAAAAAAAGTAAGGACAACAATGGCTCAAGACTGAGGGGACAACGATGAAAGAACGAATGCAAAGTCATTCTGCACGTCTCGGGCTCACCACTACCGGTGAAGATTTCGAGATTCCCGCCTCCTCAGGATTCAGTCGAATTGGCAGCTACGAAGTCGAACGTATGCTCAGTTGCCATGGACAGGGAATCGTATTTCTGGCTCGCGATCCCATGATGAAGCGGAAAGTGATACTCAAGGTCTACCGCGGGAACGACACGGTTCGGCCCAACCGGCGACTGGTCAACGAAGCCAGGGCGTTGGCTCGACTGGGCGGTCGAAGCAGTCCGCTGGGGTTTGCTGTGGAACACTTCAGGAAAAGTGAATTCCTCGTGATGGAGTATCTCGAAGGACGCACACTTCGCGAACTTCTGAGAAGTAGCGTCGCGCCGGTGCGTATCGCAATGCAGGTTGTGCTGCAGGCAGCGCAGGCACTTGCGTTCGTCCATCAGGCAGAACTGGTTCATCTCGACATCAAGCCGTCAAATATCATCGTGACGCATAAAGGTGTCGTGAAAATTATCGACTTTGGTCTGGTTCAGGCAATCGGAAAAGTCCAAACGGCATTTTCAGGCACGCCGGCTTATATGGCTCCGGAACGGCTTGTTGCCGGGTCGGGGCCGGTTGATCAGCGAGCCGACATTTTTAGTCTGGGCGCGGTGTTGTACGAAATGTTGACCGGTAATGCTCCATTCTCAACCGTGATCAACAGGCGAAGTCGTGAGTTGGGATGGGACAGTATCAATGTTGCTCCGAATGACATCGAGAAACTGGGTAGCTATTGCAGCGAAATCTGCTCGCGTTGTTTATCGAAAGATCTCAGTCGCCGGTACCAGTCAACCGCCGAGCTGGAGAGAGCATTGAAACGCATGATCGCGAAATACGACGTGGAACATCGGCGTAAATCAATGATCGCACCATCCCGCAGCATTGCAGACATGCTCCTCTCCGCGCTAACCTGATCCACTATCTGAAGAATACAGGCATGACTCGCCGGCGCGCTGGCGAGTCGTTTTGGAATTCTCTCACAGATTCTCGCTGGAGTGTCGCTATTGAGACGCTTGAAACGTTTCGAGGATATAGCCTACGGACAAATAGTGAAGCCCCATCAGTAATCCGACTGGGTAAGAGTAAAGAAACGGAAGGACGATCCAGCAATACGGCGTCGCTTCCGGCGAGGCCGGGTGTTGTACTTTTCCGCCTTCGACGAGCAATTTACCGAGATACCACGGTGCGTGATAAAAGAAGTGAATCCCGATGTAGAGGCAGCCTGCCACGCCAGCGGCCACGTAAACTCCAATCAAGCCATGCGCGTTGCGAGCAACGGCTCGTTTGGCTTCATCCGCACAGAGCTGCATCTTGTCATCAACGGCGGAATCACCAGGAACCCGGGTGCTGATCTCCCGGTGTCCATCCATCACCAGTTCTTTGGCTTTGACGGGCGAGACGGTATGAAACCACAAACCGATCACGAGAAGCATTGCCGCGTAGGCAATCAGGAAACTCAAGCCGAAGCGGATACCGGAGTTCTGAACATCCGCCCGAAGTAGCAGGACAGAGCTGGCATAGGCGACGAGAACGCCAAGCACGAGCGATGCTACGGACACCGTTCTCGGCGACTTGTTCTTTAGAAGCCAATCCCCAGCCCGTCGCGAGAGAAGCTTCCGCATCCGTTGTTTGTAGTAGCTCATGGGTTCAGGGACATAAGCGTCAACAGCTACCAATTGACGCCAGCCAATACATCAGCCGCGAAAGAAATCCACGTCCCATGACGGATGTCTCACGTCTAAACCGACAAGGTTTACCGCTCGATCGCCTTGACCTGAATATCGTCGACTTCGAACTTGCCTGTCGCACCGAAAAGACCGACGCGAAAAATTGCCTCGCGGGTACTGACGGGAATGCGAAATGAACTCTCCACCTTTTTCCAGCCGGTGGTGCCTTCCCACGGCCCCATCCAGTGCTGCCCCAACGGCTTGCGATTCGCATCGTAGAAACTGATCGCAACCATCGGCGCCATCGATTCTTTTTCGCCAGGTTTTACATTGGAGAGCTTTACTGACGCGCTGACTTCAAGCGATTTGAATTCTTTGCCAACGACCGAAAAGCCCTGAAGCACGCGACTGCCCCGCCCCGGCGTTGCGTTGCTAAATCTCACGTAGTATTCGCCGTCGATCGCGTTCGGATCCGTAATTCGCTCGACTTGTCGCTGATAAAACCAACCGGGCAAGTGGTCACTTTCGTCGAGCGGCTCTTCAAAGGAAAGATTCTTCAGCTCGACAGTCTTCGGATCGGGCAGAATCTTGCGACCGTCCTCGGCGGCTCCCGTCATGGGGACAAACAGAGTCGGACGGAGCGGAGCGCGATTCAGCTTGCCGTCCTTTTTGGTCAGCAGATAAAGAACCTGCTGGTGCCGCTCGCCGACTGGAACAACGAGCATCCCGCCTTCTTTTAGTTGGTCCACCAGCGGCTGCGGAACGTCTTCGGGCGAACAAGTCACAATGATTTTGTCGAACGGTGCATGTTCCGGCCAGCCTTTATAGCCGTCACCAATTTTGACGTGCACGTTTTTGTAGTTCAGTCGTTTGAGAGCGCGTTCGGCGCGTTTGCCAAGCGATTCAACTATTTCGATCGAATAAACATCTTTGACGAGCGGGCTGAGAATGGCGGCCTGGTATCCACTGCCGGTTCCGATCTCCAGCACCTTGTCGGTCGGCTGCGGGTCCAGCGATTCTGTCATGTACGCAACAATGAACGGCGACGAAATCGTCTGCTTGTTGCCAATCGGCAAGGCCATGTCAAAATAGGCATCGCCACGCAATGGCGTCGGAACAAATTCATGCCGCCTGGTCGTACGAATCGACTCGATGACACGCTCGTCCTCGATGCCGCCGTTTCGAATCGCGTTATCGACCAGCGCTTCGCGACGCTTTGTGTAAATGGCCTCTTTATCCTCGCGCTGCGCTTCTACGTCAGATGAGAGGATCAGTAGTGCGCTGACCGCCGCGAAGGCTGCAATCCGGATTTTCTGGGTAACGTTCATAATGCAAACGTAGCACGGAACAATCGTCGCGGCAAAATCGATGTGTGAATTCAGGTCGGGCGTCGGGAAATCACAACTCGACCCGTGAGCCAGGGACTTCAAAATACGACTCGACGCATAAGCGAGGGATCTCAAATCATAACCCGACGCGTAAGCGAGGGACCGCAATGCATAACCCGCCGCGTAAGCGAGGGATTTGACCAAGAAGGGACTTCGTCCCTCGCTTACGCGTCGGGTTGTGATTCTGTCGCCCATGGACATACCACTCTCCTGATCCTGTCGAACGCCCCCGCCCATCAGACTACTGGCGATTCATACGATTCGATGGATCAGAGCACTCGTACGCTTCGCACTCAAACGGATTGTCCAGATAGGGATCGAGGCCTTTCCACCAGGCCCACGCACTGGCGGCAAAGTAGGCGGGCACAAAAAACGGTCCCCAACGTTCGTATTGTCCCACGTGGACAAACTCATGATCACGGCAGCGATCTAGATCGACGGCCGATTGCGCGATGACGGTATGGCCGAGCGTCATCGCGGCGGCTCCACCAGAGATCGGCGACTTATTCAGGAGCGTCGGCAATATGCCGCCGTAAAACTCGAGAACGCCGAGTCGAATCTGGACTCCGCCGCCCGTGAGCATCGCGACTGAGCCAATAAGGCAGCCAAGAAGCGACCACGGGCTTGCCCAGATGATTAACAGGAACTGAATTGCTGGTGGTCGCGACATCAAACACTCGGGAACAGAAAGAGCGAATACTCTCCTCAGAATCTCGCGCGTCGGGCCAATGAACCCAACGCGGTTCACCACCAATCGTTACAAATGGCTCAACCCGCTTACCGCTAAACGACGAGCAGCGCAGCCAGCTCAGCCACAATCTCGTAAAGTTCGGCTCGCGAATGATTGACCCGCTGAAACTTGGCCTGAGTCAGACCATTCTGCGGCATCGTGTCGATCACACCCGACAGCGCATTCCAGCTTTCGACCATTTCGATGCAGTCCTTTCGCAGACTCTCGGGACTCTGGTTCCGGGCGATCTTGCGATGAAGCGACTTGCACTGATTGTGAAACTTCTTGGCTGCCGAAGCCGCCCTTGCCTTCAAAGGACCACGGTAAGACGCCTGGTACCGATTAACGTCATCACGAAGATGCTCTGACATTCCTTCGAGTGCGGCAACCAGTTGCAGCGTCTGGTTAACGTCCAGGTCCTGAATCAGGCCAAGCATGTTGCTCATTTCGTCGCAGTGCCGGGAAATTCGATTCTCGCACCGTCGCAGTTCGGTTGATTGCGACGCATCGAGATGCGGCGAAAGTACTGCCCACTGGGTCTGGATCGATCCGAACCTGTCTCGCAAATTCGCAAGCGAAACGTTCTCCGTTACGCCCGCCGAATACTGCTGACACTGCCCATGCAACTGCCTGGCAGTCTTTAAAATTTTGCGTTGCTCATCAACCGGCAGCTCGACCAGCGCCTGCACCGTCATGTGCTGGAACATGTTCGAAATCTCCGTTGTCGTGGTGCCTGCCAGATAGCCGAGATATTCCCGGTCCACGGTTGGCGGCAGCCACAGGGCGGCAGAGATCTCTTGTCCACAGCTTCGAATCCTTGCAAGTCGTCGTTGAATTGCCGGATTTTGAAACGGGTACAGCCGAGGCGTATATTGTCGCCAATGCTGCACGAACTCGCTGAACCGCTGAACGATTTCGTCATAAGACGCCGTTTCCACAAAATCCGTCTGATGGCGAATACTCTCCTGCAGCCGTCGACCGTCTACGAGCAGATCCTCGCAATCGGGCGTGCCGTAAAGTTCGACTTCGATGTCGTCCAGAAGCGTTTCGATGTACGCCGTCGCCTGCGACTGTAACTGCAGCAGTCGATGGCGATCAAATTGTGGCTCAACCGCCAGCGTCTCGCAGATTCGATCGCAATGTTGATCCAGCTGCTCGACGTAAGTGACGCATTGCTGCTGAATCTCTGGTACGCTCTGAATCTCAAATGACAACGCACGCCATTCCGCATCCAGTTGCCGGTAGGCATCGGTAAGATACTCGACGTCATCCGTTTGCTGGCATCGCTGCTGCAAAACCTTCGCGCGATTTCGCAGTTTGAGACACTTGGCCAGGATTGGCCGCACACGTTTCCCTCGAACATTTTTCTGAAGCTGGCGAGTCAGGCCATCGCATTGCTCCACGTACTGGTCGATCGTAGTTCGTACCGTTACCACGGCGGGAAGTGTGACCGTTTCGGTCACAACAGTCCGTCCAGGAACGACTGCCGGGCGACCGGGATTGCCCGGGCGTCCGGGCCGCAAAGGACCGTTTTGAATTACCACGTTGCCCGGTCCGCCTTGCTGGCCGTGGCGGTGGTCCCATCCTCTTTGGGATTCGATCTGGCGTTGCTTTTCCTGCTCCAACTGGGCGTCCATGAGCGTTTTGAAAAGCGCATCAAGAATCGGCCGGCGCTGCTGTTGCTGCGCGACGCTGGATTGCGTCCAAAAAAACAGAGCCAACAAAGAAACGAGAATAAAACGTAATTTGGACATTCTTTTGCCTTTCAAGCGACGAAACGGAGTGCTTCCGTATTCTAGAGCACATCCATCCTTGGCATAGCGTCGTTTGGGCTTTCTTGCCCTGGCCACGCTGCTCCAGACGCCCGAATGTCCTTGGACAACAAAGAAACCCAACCACTTCAGGGGGAAGCGAACCGCCGGTCGTACGACGTTAGATGTTCTTCCCGAGCCCCTTGGTCAGCGCCATAAATGCAGATTCGAGATCCAGCTTGTTCTCGGAGAAGTTCTTGAGCTTGTGCCCAGACTTTACGAGCTCGGACGCAAGGTCGTGATAGTCGACAATCCCTTCCTTCAACGTCACGATAATCTCGCCGCCATCGACTTTGACTTCTTCCACCGAATCCTGCGACTCGAGAAGTTTGGCTGCCTCGTCGCTGTCACCGTCAATAGAAACCAACAGTTCGATGTTCTGTCGAAGCTGCTGCATCACTTCGGCGACTTCGGCGTTTACGTTCATCACACCGCGGTCGATGATGCCGATTTTGTTACAGACGTCCGCGAGCTCCGGCAAAATATGACTGGAGACGATCACGGTCTTGCCCATCTCGCCCAGCCGCTTGAGCAGGTTTCGCATCTCGATACGGGCGCGTGGATCCAGACCACTTAGTGGCTCGTCCAGCAACAGCACCTGCGGGTCGTGCAACATAACGCGAGCAAGCCCCAATCGTTGCGTTTGACCACGCGACAGGGTGTTCGCAAATGCGTGACGCTTAAAATCCAGATCAACAATATCAAGCATGCGATCGCAGACCTTGCGGCGCTCGGCTCCGCGAATTCGATAAGCCGCCGCGAAGAATTCGAGATACTCGATGACTTTCATGTCGTCATAAACACCGAAAAAGTCGGGCATGTATCCGACCAACCGCCTGATCTCCTTCGGATTGGTATAGATCGAATTGCCGCCGACATACGCTTCGCCCCAGGTCGGTTGCAGCAACGTCGCGATGATTCGCATCGTCGTCGTTTTGCCGGCACCATTCGGGCCAATAAAGCCAAACAAGTCGCCTTCTTTGAGATTCAGTTCGACACCACGGATCGCGTAAAAGTCGCCGTAGCGTTTCGTTAAGTCATGTGTTTCTATCAAGGTTGCTACCTGATTTCTTTCTTACGCGCCGCTAATCCAGAGACTCGAAACTACAAACTTCCTGTGGACTACTCGGTTTCCTGTTCGTTTTGCACCGGCATCAACACGCGACAATAGGTCCAACGCCGCGCATCATCCTCCGCAAAGGTCAAATCTCCGCACGACCACTTCGTGGCTGGCTCATCCAGCCGGCCCATCAGCACGGCTGAACCAGTCAACAAGTGATCGCTCAGGTCCAGCTCACCGTGGAAGCGATGCTCCAGACCGGTGTACGAATTCCCACCGGCACGATCATGAAACATCATCATCTCCATGATGCGTGGCACGTCCAGACTGGCCTTGTCCCAGGGACTGACGACTTCTCTTCCATCTTCCGCGAGAATTCGACGACGAGTCAGACGATACCGAAAATCACGACCTTGCGAATCGACAAGATCAAACTGCTGTCCCGGCTGCAACGTTCCAATCTCATAGTACAACCGCCCATAAGCCACCGCGGCGTCGCGCATCGGAACAGACAGTGGGTTGCGTACCGTGCCGATAAGCTCACTGCCGCGACGAGTCGTCAACGTTGGCGGCTGACCACTTTTCTCAACTGTGTCATCATCTGTCGACCACCAGACGCAGCTCACACTTCGACTGGACCACGTAGGCACCGGCAATCCGTCGATCACCGTTTCGGTCACACCGTTCGCTCCGCCCGCACCAACCTTGATCTGATACAGTTCGCTGAAGGGCGATGCCGAAGCACGATCCTGCATGCCGCCCAGTCCGCCGCCCGGTAAACCTTGCCAAGCCACCAGTCGATTGGTCACGGCACCATCATCCAGAAGCTTCTCATTCGGCGTCGCGGAAATTGAGTAACGTCCAGCTTCGACCGGATACAAGTGAGCCCAACTGGTACACCGGGTCACGCCGGCGTCCGGATCCATATCGATGAGATCGACCACGTTCTGCTTCGGAGTTGCGCCTTTCCAGCTGCGAGCCAACCCGATCGCGAGTCCGCTAAGCGCGACTAGTGCCAGCGGAAAAGTAAACCATGTCCACTCCATCCTCGGCGCAAACTTCCGCAACAGAAAATAGTCGACGGGACCGATGATCAGAACAAACAGCAAGGCGACTCCCGCAATCAACGAGAACGGCACGAGCTTCACGCCGGCGAACTGGTCCAGGCCGGATCGCAACTGCCCGGCAACGTCGCTAAATCCAAGATGCGTAACGGCGGCTCCGCCTGTCGTCCGTTCACGGTCTCTGTTGGTTTTTGCCTGCCCCGCCAACACCCCGTCGAGGATGCTCGCCAGCAGTCGGTCACGCCCTTTCCATTCCGCGAGAAAGCCGCGATCCAGATCAGTCGTGAAAACCGTGACGCTTCCCAAACCGTAAGCCGTTCGAATCAGCCACGGCAAACGCTTCGCGGCGACTCCATCCGCCGCCGCCAGCAATCCCCGTTCAACCTTGAAGCGGGCAATATCAAAGCCACGCTCGTCGCGTGGCAAATCCGCCCACAACAAATCCAGCCGCATTTTCGATCCGGCATAATCTTCCAGTTCTGTCGTTTCTCGTTGCCTCGTCAACTCGACAAATTCGCCAGGCGAAAAACTCGCGAGTGGGCCATCGTCACCGATGACCGCCTTGACATTCGCGCCAACCGAAACGACAAGGTGGCCACCCAGCCTCACCCATTTTCGCAGCGCTGCGATTTGAGAATCGCTCATCTCCATGCAAAAGTCGGTACTACCTGTCGCCATAATGGCCACATCAAAACAGTCGTACCCATACCACTTCACCGGCAACTGCTTCGCATCAGCGATCTGGACCGGAGCCACCGGTTCCTGTTGCAAACCACGTCGCAAGGTAAGAGCCTTCGCAACATTGATGTCTTCGCCCAGCACAAGAATCTGTTGCCGCGTACTGGCCGCCACGTTGCCGAAAGGCACGCTCTTTGTTCCGAGCACGTTTTGAGACTCGTCGCGACAGACAATCTTCAGCGGTTGATTCGTACGCCCAACCCGGAAGAACCGCCGCACATTGGTTGCTTTGCCGCCCGCGATCGTCTCGTCCGAAGCGAACTCGCAGGGGATACCATCACCATCCAGCGACTGAAGAGCCACCGAGTATTCCATCCCGGATTCACCGCCCTCGACGGTAAACGACACCGGAGCCCAATGTCCCAACCGGGCCTGACCGCCCAACCCGATCTCGACGCCGGATATGTCAACCGGATCTTCAGCGAAGACTGCGTTCCGACCGTTGAACGCCGCACCGGCAATCAGTAGCGCAATCGCCAGCATCAATCGCGTTGAATTTTTCTGGCGAATGTTCAGCGGCACGTCGGATTCCATGATCAGAATTGTTCGCAAATCGTTCGTTGGCTCACTGCCAATGGAAAAAGAGCAGCAAGAGTTCGGGTAACCGTTCACGCGGGCAAGGGTCTGGCTCAATTTTTCGGCAGCAAACTGGCTTATTGCGCTTTGCGGACAAACGCCGAAAATTTGTGCCTGACCCTCTCGAACCTGAGGAAACGTCAATATCCGTGAACGGTTACGAGTTCGGCAAGGGGCTACCAACCGAAGTCCAACATTGTAGCCACGACAGCGAGTCGCCTGTAGTCGTACGAGCCGATGACTAGGGAAGTTCGCCCCAAAGTTTTACGAACGGCTGAATGTCCGCCGGAGTTTCGCAACTGGCTGGCAGCGACCGGATTACATTCAGGCGGCTTTTGGTGTTCCGCAGCGGAGCCACCACGTTGGTTTCGAACTCCTCAGACATCTCGGCCGTCAGCTGCTGAATAAGCTTCAGTGTGCCCTCATAATCTTCCGGTTGCGATTCGCGGAACCACTGAAAAATAACGTTCGGGTCGCGCAAGCGGTCACCGGCAACCACGCCATGTTTTTCCATCATGGCCACGACGCAATGCATGGCGGATTCGCCAAAGTCGCTATTCGGTTTTTCCTGCGACAATCGACTGAAGACATCAACAGCAACTTCTGCCCACGATAACGATTCCGTATCGCTCGTGATGCGGGCTCGCAAAGCAGCTCCCGCCGCCAGACTTTGCCACTGGAATCCAGCCGGCACGGCTTTGGTGCCGGATTCGGTAGCGCGCAACCATGCGAGCGCCTGTTCGCCATCAAGAGAAAGAACTTCCGTGTCGCGAGTAATTGCATCCATGATCTGTTCCAGAATCTTTTGTCGTCATCGTGTTATTGGGGTGATGCGCCCACATGCACTGCTCGTAGCCGGACTGGCCTCACCTCACGTAGCCGGACTGGCAACAGTACGGGCGTAGCTGATTGAGTTTGGCCATTTCAAGCCACCCCCGAACTGTTGCCAGTCCGGCTACGTCCATTCTCCGGCCACCTTCATTCTCCCACTACTTCCAGTCTTGCCTACAAACGATCCTTCAGGAACTTCAACGTGCGTTCCCAAGCCGACTTGGCAGCGTTTTCTACATAGTTCGGATTTTCACCGGGGCGACTTGCGAATCCGTGCTGCGTATTCGGATAAATGTAAATTTCGTGATCGCCACCCTGCGTTTTTAGCGTCGCCTGAAACTCATTCACATCATCGACCGAAATGCCGCGATCCTTGTCAGCAAAGTGACCAATAATTTCGGCTCGCATCTTCGCAAGATCATCTGCCGGATTGAAGCGACCATAGTAGATCACGGAAGCTTTCACGCCGAGATTGTTCTTGGCAATCTGATACGACCAGCCGCCGCCAAAGCACCATCCAATGGAAGCCATGCGGTCACTGTCGACGTTGCCTTTCTTCTGAAGGTAGGCAATCGCATCTTTGAGATTCGCAAACGCAGAGTCCATGTCTCCACGGACTCCAGTCGCAAGTTTCATCGCTTCATCGGGTTTCGTGGTTGCTTCGCCGTCGTAGAGGTCAACTGCCAGCGCGACATAGCCCTGCTCTGCAAAGTCCTTTGCGGTTTGCTTGATAAAGTCGTTCAAGCCCCACCATTCATGAACAAGAATGATCGCCGCGTGCTTCTTTTCGACGCCAGCCGGCGGTTCGGCGAGGAACCCTGCCGTTTTGGTTCCCTGTTCGGTGTATTTGACATCAGAGGTGGTGACAACTTTCGTTTCCGACGACTTTTCAGGAGCCTCCGTTTCCTGCGCTGATACGTAGCTGGTAAACAACAGGCAAATCGACAGTACTGTTTTAAGTTTCATTGTATTTCCAAAATCTTTGTATTTGCGATGTCTGTCTTGATTTGGCAGAAAAATGACAGGCAGGAAGATGATTTGCAGAAATGATTCGCCTTAGCCGCCGAGTCCTCAACCGCCATCTTTCTGCCCTACATCTTTCTGCCACTCCCCAGATTACGGTTTGCCTTCATCAGGGCAAGTACAAACCAGATCACCACAGCCGGGACATCCGGTTCCGTATTTTTTTTGAATCGCAGCCGTCAGATCGACATCAATCACGTTCGCGATCGTGACCAGCCACGCAAGGACATCGGCAAATTCTTCCTCGATGTTGTCGCGGTCCTTGTTGTCGCGAAGCGCAGCGGAAAGCTCGCCAATTTCTTCCATCAACCACATAAACGTACCCGCGACACCACGTTCGGCGTCTTTGTCGTAGTACATCTTGTGGATCAGTTGT
>CALHZT010000210.1 GCA_938040995.1 uncultured Pirellulaceae bacterium
GACGGCTCCGGCGAACGGCCGCGTGTGAGTTACCTGCCGCGCACTATCACGGCCCGAACGTTCCGTACATGCTTTTGTAATTGGGTCACGATTCGGTATCTTGGTCGAGTTAGATCCCTTCCTCAAACGCGCAGGGTAGTAGCATGGGTTTTGGAGTTTCATCGCTGTCGCTTGCAATTCTATTGATGATGAGCGTCGCATTGCGGGCGCAAGAATCGCCGGTAATCCCAGATGACTCACATGAGATCATACGTCTTCTCGACGAAAAGGGTAAACCGGAACGCATTTATGATCATGCATTTTCTTCAGACGGACGGCTGCTCGCTCTGAGAATGAGTCCTTTTAAGCTAAGGATTATTGACCTCGTAAAGCGAAAGCACCAAGCGGCATATGAAGACACGGACTTTGATTCCATTGCCTTTTCAAGTGACGCTAAGCATATCGTTGGGATCGGCGAACACTCGGACGTTACCCGTATCAATATTGAAAACGGAGAGTCAAAGACGATTTCGCGGTCGCCTTGGGAAGTTGCCCGTGCTGCTCTTCCACCGACGAAAGTTGACATTGAGATATCGAAGTCCGATGGGAAGTTGATCGTTTCCAAAGTTGGCGCATCGCTCGAATCAACAGACGTGCGCTCCGGTGACGAACTGATTTCTGAAAAGGATTCGCCAATACGTGAGAGAGGCGACAACTCGAAGGGATGGCACTCGCTTCTTGGAATGGGAGGAGAGAATTTTCCGCGTATCTTGAAAGGCAGAGCCAACACGTGGTTTCAACTTCGCTTCCGTCGCGAGGGCAAGCCAGACCCAATTGAGATTGAACTACAACGACACTCCATTGAGCCTGAAAAGACTCTACCCGAAGCGGAGGGCAATATCGCTTTTGCGAGAGTCTATTGGGAATTCGTATTCTATTCTGGTGACAGCGCCACTGAATTCACGGCTTTAAAACTTCGCGATACGATGCGCAAAGGGATCGGGGTCGTATCACCTGATGGGAAGCTATTCGGTTGGGTCGCAGTTTTGGACGACGGATGGAAATTGTGCGCGGAAGTTTACTCCCTAGAAACGAGCAGGGTTGTTGCCAGTAATATCATGGGATTGCAGACGTGCCCATGCGTTAGATTTTCCGCCAACTCCAAACATTTCCTCGTTGGGACGACTAACGCCGTCAACGTTTTGGACATTGAGAGCGGTTCATGGAAGGAAGCCGTTAAGCTCCCCGAAGGGCCTGAGGTGGATCGTGTGGTAAAACGTAGCGTCCCAATGGGGCTGGGCGGGCTGAAGGGTATGCGTTCTTCATATAAGGAAACGGTCAGAACAAAGGTTGATGCGCTAAGTGACTTTGACTTTTCGCCTGCCGGTGTCTTGGCTGTTGGTTCGGCTGCTGGCGATCTAACACTCGTCTACAAGAGAAACGGCAAAACTCAATTCCTAAGGCTTGGTGATAGACTGCTAAAGTCACGGGCTGCGTTCGTCAGGTTCAATCCAACTGGCGACCGATTGGTTGCGTTTGCGAATGGTAACTTGCATATCCTGAGATTCGACGAAGCATTTCGTAATGCGCATCTCAAGTAGAGCCGGATAATACGTCGGTTGGCTCTGGACAGACGCTGAAGTGAAGGGTTTGTGTTCAAGCCGACGGCAAAACGCTATCTTGGTCTCACTTCGATCTCACAACTCGATCGCCCAGGGTAACAAATATGACCTGTCGCATCTTTTTCTCTTCAGTGGCGTTTTCGTTGTTGATGACTGCCGCCTTGTCAGGTCAAAACACGGAAACAAGTCCCGATTTTTCGCACGAGACTGTTCGGCTCTTCGACAGCCAAAGCAAGCCCGAAGAAATTCTCGCTCATGCTCTTTCACCCAATGGTCGGCTGTTGGCGATCAGCGTTGGCTCTGGAAATCTGGCCATCGTCGATTTAGACGAGATGAAGCTGAAAGCCAGATATGGAAGCATGAAGTTCAGTGCCGTGGCATTCGCGAACGACTCGAATCATCTCGTTGGAATCGGTGGCTTCACCGGGATCAAGCGAATCGACATCCAAAACGGAACTTGGAGTAAAGTTGACGGATCACCTTGGATAAGTGTCTCGTCGGAACCGTCAACTTCGTATCTCGACCTCGACTTCAAGGAATCGAATGGAAAGCTGATTGTATCGGTGCTCGGCCCAACGTTGACCGACGGAGACATTCGAATTGGAGACGAACTAGTTGCATACAACCGGGGGCTGAAGCCTGTACGGCGGGACGACAGCAGAGGTTGGGCATCAGCGTTAGGCAAAAGTCGTCGTGATCTATTCTTAAAGCTCAGAGGGCGCGCGAATACATGGATGCAGTTGCGATTCGAACGGAAGAACCAAGCTGAACCGATTGAAGTGTGTCTCAAACGGCACGCCCGTACGAAGGCATCGCCCTTACCAACTACGGAAGGTGGCGTGGCATTCGTAGAGATCGGTAGAGCGTTCGCGTTCTTTTCTGGCGATTCCGCGACTGAATGTTCAGCAGTGATGCTGCGCGACCTATTAGTCAATGGAACGGGCGCAGTTTCACCGAATGGAATGCTGTTCGGGTGGGTTTCCAAGGTGCAAGGGAGCAGAGAGTTTTGTGCCGAGGTGTACGAACTCAAAGACGGCCAAGTGATAGCGAGTGGTATTCTCGATTCAAATTCGCCCCAATCGGTTCGGTTTTCACCGAACTCAAAGTTCTTAATGGTCGGGACACGCGATTCCGTTGAGGCATTCGACATCAAAAGCGGCTCATGGAGAGACAAAATTGCCTTGGTGGGGCCAGGAGAGGCCGATGATGGCCGCATCGTGAAAAGAAAAATCCCGCTTGGCATGGGAGGACTGCCGGGATTACGCACTTCTTATTCTGAAAAGGTATATTCGAAGACGGCTTCACTCAGTGACTTTGATGTCTCTTCTCAGGGTGTAATGGCAATTGGGTCGGAGGCTGGTGAGCTAAGCCTTCTCTATATGCGAAACAAGCAATGGCAGCGTCGGGAGCTAGGCGAGCGAATCCTCAAGTCCAAAGCACAACTTGTCCGGTTCAGCCCAACGGGCCATCGGTTGGTCGCTTACGCCGGAGGTAATCTCCACATTTTTAGTATCGGCCAGAAATTTCTTTCGCCAAATTAGTCGCGTCACGCGGCGTCTACGAGAAAATCTGGACCGACCGTTCCGATCTGAGTCGCAGTTTCTTCAAGAAGTCGCAACGCCAGTTTGTGGTTGTTGTTAGTTAAGTGCCGACGGATCTGCGAAAGGTGACGTGGCGACATCGTGGTCCAGACTAATGCGAATTGTTTGAATTCAAGTCGCTCGATGGCGTTGAGCAACAGTTGTTGAGTCGCGGCGTTCTCTTCGATGACAAGTCGCAAGCCGCGGCAATCGACGATGGCTAAGTATGATTTGAGCATAGCGAGAATACTTAGCACAGAACTTCGCGTTGTACCAAATGAATATCTTCTGATTCAAGAAGCTCGCATCGAGCCAAACGGCTAAAGTGCGTTTCTGCCGTTTCGGATGTAATGTCGCACTTCCTCAAGCGCCTCGGCAATCGCGGTCTCGACTTCGTGATAGTTGACTGTTTTGGAAGAGCTTACAAGAACCTTGATCCCGCTCTCAGCAAAGAACGTCTGTTTGAATCCGCGTTTCTTCTCTGCCGTCCGGCCGCGTTTTTGCTTCACAGCCGCGCGAACTTTCTCCGTAGTGGGTGTCTTCGTATTCGCGACGGAACGCTGCATAGAAGCATCTGGGAGTTTGGTGATTTCGTATGCGGCGCGAGCGGCCAATTTGCCATTATTCACGCGTTCTTGAATGTCGGCGGGTAAGTCTAACAACGCCAAGGCGCGACTGACGGTGGACGGCGCTACGTGTAGCGAATCGGCGACTTGTTTACCCGTCCAGCCATTGAGCTCCATCAGCCCTGCGAACCCCCTTGCCTGCTCCATCGGCTTTAGGTCTTCACGCAGAAGATTCTCAATCAGTTGTTGCTCAAGAATCGCGGACGCGCCTAACGTTTCGTTTTGAAAGTAGCAGTCGATATTCGAGAGCCCCGCGGCCATGGTCGCCCGCCATCGCCGCTCACCAGAGATAATCAACCATTTCCCCCGCTCGTCTGACCATCGAACACGAATCGGATGGAGCTGCCCTTTCTCGGCAATGCTTTTTGCCAATCGCTGGATAGCGTCTTCTGAGAATTCAATGCGAGGTTGTTCTGGATCTGGTTCCACTAGCTCGATAGTGACTCGGCCAAACGTTCGCAAAGGAGCACGGCCGATGTCTCTTGGTGAAGCGACTGGACTGAGCTCCGGAACTCTCCGCTCATCACGAATGCCAACGGACTCGTCGAGGTTGTCATCAATACTTCTAAGTGCTGCTCTGGTGGTTGCCATTCTATGCTACGTGCCTCAATTTGTTTTTCATACTAATGCGGTCGAGAATCTCACGTGCAAGCGCCCGTGTCAAACTGGCAGCCACAGAAGACGGCTGGTAATACTCAACTGGTTTGCGGCATGCCGTCGCGACTTTGAATGCCGAAGCCTCTGGAATGACCGTTGAGAAAACCAAATCAGCATAAGTATCGCGTAGCTTTGCTTCGTATGAGCGATGGATCAGCAAGCGCTTGTCGGACCGAGTCACCACGTGACCCAGCCGCCGTAGGTCTGGATTTAGCTTTCGGGCATTGAGGACCGCTTGGTGGACGGCTCGAAGTCCTTGCGTTCCAAAGTCTTCTGGCGGGACCGGGATGACGACATAATCGGCCGCAACCATCGAATTCCAACTGCATCGGTAAAGATTTGGCGGGCAGTCGATAAGCACGATGTCAGCCTCAACCTGCTGGGCAATGAAATCTCGCATCGCGAACTGATCCATGCCGGTTTGCTCAGGGCATGGAGAGTTGAATCGACTCAGGTGTTGATTCGCCGGCGCTAGCGAGATTCCGTCGAAACGCGTCGTGCGAATGATCTTCGATAGATCACCGAAGAAGTTCTGTTCGTCAAACAGGCCTGCGGTCGTCTGCTCGATCGTCAGTTGTTCGACGGCAATCGACCCGAGTAAACCTTGGCTCGTAGACCCTTGTGGGTCAGCGTCAATCAACAATACCCGCAGGCCAGCCGCCGCAAAGGCCCCGGCCAAATGGAAACAAGTCGAACTCTTGCCGCACCCGCCTTTCTGGTTAATAAAACAAATCGAATCTGCCATCTGCGTCTACTCCATGAGAATTGCCAGTGGCAATTCTCGCTAAGTCGTCAATATCACTCGGCAAATCACCGCCCCATGGATCGAAGGTTCGTGAAATCGCAAGCACTTACTGGCAGAGTTGCATGGTGGCCGACATTTCGTCAATGAATTCCTAACCTGCGAATTGTGGAGGTGCGAGAAACTGTTTGCAGAACGGACGGCGTACTCGTAGTCTTCCTTCAAGTCACTTGAACTATCGGGGCACATGCATCGCAGACACCAATTCCAAGAAGAATTCCATACGCCAAACGAACCAGCCAGCATTCGCCAAATGATGCAGTGTTTCTACGCCAAACCAAACAGGACCTTTACGCCATATGACGCAGCTTTCATGCGACAAACGAGACAGGAAAGCGACTCGCAAGTCATCGGAATTACTCCGGATTTCGCGACGGTACTTTTGTACCTTACTAACCATGTACTCGGGGGAATGTGATTCAGAAGGTAAGAAAGGCAACCAAGAAGCGGCAGATAGCTTTCGAATCGTTCAGAGATGGTCGCGATGAAATGAATCTCGTAGAGTTTCCGATTGCAACGCTGTCCGAGCGAAACAATGGTAAGAACATTCTGGAGTATCAACGCGAAACCTACGACCGCGTGTTGGGTAAACCTGTCGTCAGGAAACTGACGGTGACCGGCGATGTCAAACATGGATTGCCGACCGCCAAGGACGAAGAGGTCTACCTCGGCCTCCTGCAACTAACGAAGATCACGAATGACTTCAAGGAGCCCAAAGTTCTCTTTACCCGTAGCCAGCTCATCAAACTAATGGGGTGGAAGAACCGCGACTGGTCGTATCATCGAGTTGCCAAGGCATTCTGCCGTCTCACGGGAGTGCGATTGTTCTATGAGAATGCGTGGCGAGATAACTCGAAGAAGCGTTATTGCAGTCAGGGCGGGTTCGGGTTGTTGGATTCGTTTCAGTTGCGTGACGGTCGAATACGCTCGCCTGGTGGTGACGAGACGGATCGACTGTCTGAATTCCGCTGGAACTCGGTTGTCTTTGATAGCTTTCAATCTGGCTATCTCAAGAAAATCGACTACTCGAAGGCCCGCGAGCTGAGCGTCGTTGCCCGCCGCATGTATCGCTACCTCGACAAGCACTTCTATCCACCAAAGAAGACAACGCTCGTATTGAACCTCAAGACGTTCGCGTTCGAGCACATTGGACTCAGTCGCCGCTATGACTCAGCTCAGATTCGCCGTGCGCTGGACAAGCCGATTCGTGAACTGGAGATAACTGGCTTTCTTCAGCCAGCGAAGCAGCGATTCCGAAAGCTGAGCGAGCAACGCGGCGAATGGGAAGCCACCTTTACGCTTGTCGGCCATCGCCCCAAGCGTTCAACGTCGAAGCAGAAGCCGCAGACCGTCGGCAAACGACCTACTCGGTCGTCCAAACCTGATGAGATTGATCGTTATATGTTGACGCTGACGCGGGGGGATCTTCAGTCAATAGAAAAGCAGGCCATGGCGACTGCATCCGGCTTTCTGTTGGACACGATCGAGAATGCCTCAAACGGTCCGTTGGCGGAAGAGTGCAGAAAGCAAATCGTAAAGTCATATCTCCGGCAACGACTGTCCGGTGGCAAGAAGTCTTAGCTATTTGGAAACCAAATCAGGCCGCTTGCGATTGCTGTCTCTGGTGCAGGCACATTGCCCGGTAGAGTTTGACGGTCGCCCGGACATCCATCAATGCATCATGGGCGTCTTCCTTTCTTAGTGGCACATCGAAATATTGGCAGAGCGTGCCGAGCTTGAAATCGGCGGGTGGAGATAGCGACTTGTCCTCGCCGAACAACCACAGCGCCTTTTGTTTCGTGCAAAGTGCCATATAGCGAGCCGGAAAATAGATGCCGAGTCGCTCATACCAGGCATGTAGAAATGGGGCATCAAATCGCTCCGCATTGTGCCCTGCCAATTGAGCAAGTCGATACGGTCGCCCACTACCGGAAACCATATCGAATGTAGCGTGCCGTCGCAGAAATGCGGAAAACTTACGTGCAGCCGCCGGAGCTGGCAACGCTTCATCCTTCCAGACGGATACATCGAATTTGTTCTTGTTGATCGCCCGCGGATCGGCTTCCTTCCGATTGAACCAAACTTTCAAC
>CALHZT010000211.1 GCA_938040995.1 uncultured Pirellulaceae bacterium
GCAGGCTGAAGCCTGTACTCCAACTGTCGCAACCTAACCGCCTATTTTCTTCCGCAGCTCTGGAATCACGCTTCGCGGCACAAACTCAGCCAACATGTCATCGTTGGCGAGCGCGGTAATCTGCTTGATGAGAGAACTGGATACGTGAGCCAGCTTTTGGTCCGCCATGAGAAAGACGGTTTCGATATCCGGATCCAACTGGCGATTCGCCAACATCATCGTGAACTCAGCCGCAATGTCGGTCAGCGGACGAATGCCACGAACCATAATGTTGGACTCGCACTCTCGCACAAATCCGACTGCCAATCCTGAGAACTTTCGAATCTCCACATTCTTGAACTCCCTGGTGACTTCTTCGAGCAAACCGACTCGCTCATCAGGAGTAAACATCGACTTCTTTTCGACGTTCACACCGATGCCAACCACTAGCTTGTCAAACAAACCTGCGGCGCGATGGATCACATTCAGATGCCCGAGCGTTACGGGATCAAACGAACCGGTGTACACGGCGACTCTCGACATCAGATTTCACTCACTCCATGTGTTGGAACAGGTCTGTGCAAATTGGCCTGCGTAAATTCGCCTTCAAAAAAACTGGAAGATACTTCAAAACTGTTCGTAGTACCGGCTTTAGCCGGAAATTCCATACTCGATTCCGCCTAAAGGCGGTACTACAAACTCCCGGATTCAGGTTTTGAAATGGCTTCTAGGCAGTTCCCGTTGGTGCTGCCGCCTTGTTCTGGAACCATGCGACGACTTCCGGCTTTCGGAGATATGTCCATGACCAGAGGTAGAAGATTGCTTTTACGAAGAACCAGCCAAGAGTCATGATCAACGTCGCGACGGATGCAACTTTACCAACGGTCACCGCCACCTCTTGAGCCTCGTCCGGCATGTCTTGCCCGGCGAACATGTCTGACATGCCGTCATTCATCGTCGCCATCTGTTCCTTTTGCATCACGTACGTGAGGATCGCCTTTCCTGCATCACAGACGATCACCACGAGCAAGAGGGCTGCCAACAGAGCCCTTCCCTTCGCCGAACCGGCCAACAACATGATGGCCCCTACGAACAGACCGAGGCAAAGCAGCAAGATGAGGCCATTCGAGACCATCGTGGGAACCTGATACCTCTCTGTGAGCTCCATGGCGTTCTTCTGCAGCTTGGCCTGAAACTGAAGATCCGGCTTGTCCGGATTTTTTTCCGCCTCGGCGATGACCGTTTGCTGAAATCCCTTGAAGAGAAATGGGGCCGCGAGCCCCATCCCGGATCCAAGCAAACCAAGGCCGGCCAGAATCAGCACAAGTACGCCAACGGCGGTAATGCCGCCAGGACGAAGTGTCGTCGAGCCGACATACTCCGGTGAAGAAGCAGCCATTTCCGTGTACGGATTCTCTGTCATTTGATTTCCCCATGTCTTCACTGCGTTTCGAGTTCAAGTCGCCATGCACTCTACAAGCGACCAAATTCCAGATTCTTCGCCAACTATTGACCGCCATTATCACGCAATTTGGTTACGCGGGAAACCTTGCAAGAATATTGTCCTTGCTGACGCCATCTTTCCTCAGTTGGAATGCATGAGTCACCGCCGGGCTCAGATAAACGATCAATCCGTAAATAGCTAGTCCAATAGCCGTCGGCGCGCACCAGCAAGTAAACACAGTCAGGATTCCAAAGCTCAAGGCCACGATGCCGACGGTACGTCCTTTGAAGGAGAGGTTGCGAATGCCAGCATAGATCTGCAAGATGCCAATGGCCAGCAAGGCAACGCCAATGCCACCGTAGAACCAACCGACAAAACTGGCGATCGCCAATTCCGTTTCCGACGGTTCGCCATCACCACCAAGGTTGATTTCTACTGAACCAACGTCGTCGCCTTCGTCGCCGAAATCCAGTGAACCGCCCCCGTCATCGACGGCCTCTCCAATGACTTCTTCAACGGTTGCACCGATTTCGTCCTCCGATGCCGGCTCGGCAAAACCGTCATTGGCGAAGATTTCCGGTTTCATTGCGAACATCAGGCCAAATCCCGTTGCGCCACCTCCCGCGAGCAGCAAGAGCGCTCCATGAATAATCAGCAGCACAGCAACAATGGTGACTTGCCGAACATAGTTTGAGCCCGGCATAACGGCGCCACGGCCAGGCGTGCTGAACCCGGGTTGGCCGCCAACCATCGGCGGCGTTTGAAACGGATTTTCCGTTGGTGGATCCTGGTCACTCACGAATCGTCAATCCTCAATGTTCGTCCACGGTTTTCATGGATGGCAACAGGCGTTCACTGACTGCAAACAACCTCAACCAACCGATCAACATCATCTTCGGAAATGTACGCATGAGGACTCACCCGCACACCTCCGCCCCGACAGCTTAACACGATCCCCGCGTCCAAACATCGGGAACGGATCTCTTCCGGCGACTGCCCCGGCAAATTAAAGACAAGAATCCCGGATTCATGACCAGAATGTCGTGGGGATACGATCTCGGCTCCGCCCGCCGCCAGCTTCGACGCAAACAATTCGGTAATCTCAACGACTCGATCACCAACCGCGGAATGCGAAGCAGACAAACCAAACTCCGCCAGCAAATCGAGACTGGCGCCCAGCGCGTGCACGCCCAGGTGCCCCGGCGAGCCGCCTTCGTATCGCGCGGCTTCGCGACGGAACTTCAGTTCAACACCGCCAAAGTCGTAACGACCTTGCACACTATTCCAACCGATCATCACGGGTCGCAACGTATCAAGATGTTCTTCCCGACAGTAAAAGACGCCGGCTCCTTCAGGTCCCATCATCCATTTGTGCCCATCGGCAGCAAAGAAGTCGACACCTGCTTCCTTTACGTCCATCGGAAAGACACCAAGCCCCTGGATCGCGTCCAGGAACAATAACGCTCCGGCACTGTGCGCGAGATCCGCAAGCTCCTTCGGATCCAGCCGCCACCCTGACGAGTATCCGATCCAGCTCACGGTCACAATCCGCGTCCGCTCATCGCACGCCTCGGCCAGTCGATTGAGATCGGGACGACCGTCCACCACAGGCACGCGCCGCGTTTCGACTCCGCGCGAAGCCAGATTCATCCATGGATAAAGATTGGACGGAAACTCGTTTTCGAACGTAACGACGTTATCACCGGCTTTCCACGGAAACCCTTCGGCCACCAGCCCGATCCCGAATGTGGTGCTGGGTACAAAAGCCAACTCGTGCGGCATGGCGCCGAACAGGCCCGCGGCTGTTTTTCGGACTTGCTCGTAGCGGGCCTGCCACTGCGGCCACACCGCGTCGCCTTCGGCAGCCGCCGATTGGCCAAACGCTGAAATTGCTTCCGCCGTGGGGCCGGGCAACGGAGCAACCGCAGCATGATCAAGGTAGATCCACTTCGCTGTGACGGGCATCCGTTCGCGAAACCGGCTCCAGGCCACACTGTCGCCCGGCGGACGATTTTCATCGGGGCTGGTTTTCGTATTCATGGGTTTTCACGGCGGCAAATTGAGTCGGCGGTCGGTCTCGGAATGTAGAAAAGCCGCGATTCCCGGACAAATTTGAGCCGCTACATTCCCTACGGTCATCATAGAAGGGCAGCGATTGGGGCAATGCCACCAATCAATTGCGTCTTTCCTGACACTAAACACGCTTGAATTATACTAAATACACTGCATCATGGTGCGTTCTCAACAGTCACGAGTTGGCTGCTGAGTTGGTCGCCCGCTCATGGGCGTTTTACCGTAAGCCACGCGCAGAACGACGGGGCTAAGAACCGTGCCAACATCAACCACGAATGTGCCAGGGATTTTGCGAATGGCTAAAGGGCTGACAATCATTTCGATGGTGATTGCCGTCCTCGTCCTGGTGCTCTTCGCGCTGGACTTGGCGATTAAAATTCCATTCGATCGCGTGAACATGGCGATGGACATCGCGTTCGTCATTTCCGCCCTTGGGCTCGGCTATATCAGCTGGAGCACCTACAAAGAAGTCAAATAGCTGTAAAGCCGGCGTGTCTCGCCGGACCTTGCTTTTCGACGCCCATCTGGCGCGTGTCCGTGGACCATTCAGGCAGCGATTTTCGTTAACATTCTTTGGTAATCGAAACCCCGCATCTTACGTAATCCGGGATTCTGGCCGTCGCGGCAGAAGTCGCCTGGTCGCGAGTCCTTTTCGCAGCAAAGCGGGCTTGCAGAATTTTGCACGGCGTTTAACCTCCGCTTGAGGATTCAATCCCCCACACACTCAAACAATGCTTCTGAGGATATCGGCAACATGAGCGAAGCTTTCATGCTCTTGGGCTTTGTTCTGGCCGCGTACTCCATTGTCGCCAACGACTCGATCCAGACGCTTGGTACGTTCCTTAGTTCGAACACCAAGCGTCCCTGGTGGATGCTCTGGCTGTGGATTTCTACCATTCTTGTCGTTACCGTTCTTTGGGGCTGGCAAGCGAATGGCGGCGACCCTGCATTTGGTCGGCTTGTCGGCAAAGGGATCAATTTTCCCGGCGCCTTTAACATTCTATATGTGATACCGCCGTTGGTACTCGTCCTGCTGACTCGTGGTGGAATTCCGGTCAGCACCTCGCTACTTGTGCTCACCGCATTTGCCAGCCTGACGGCTCTCGAGGGCGGCGCGGATCCCAAGAGCGCCGGCGATGTCTTTCTGAACATGATCAAAAAGTCGGTCGTGGGTTACCTGATCGCGTTTGGGATTGGCGTCGGTTCCTACTTGATGATCAGCGGCCTGGAAAAAAAATTCCGCAATGACGAAGCCGGGCGCGACAATCCAAAACCTGCATGGTTCGTCTTTCAATGGCTGTCGACTGGATTCCTCTGGAGCATGTGGCTCGTCCAGGATCTGGCCAACGTATTCGTTTACCTGCCACGGAAACTTGACCTCTGGGCGATTGTCGCCGCGCTTGCCGGCATGGTGATCCTGTTGGGTTTTCTGATTCGAAACCGAGGTGGCAAGATTCAGCAAGTCGTCACCGAAAAAACAAACACCGTCGATCTGCGTTCTGCGACGTTCATCGACTTTCTTTACGGACTGGTTCTGCTCTTCTTCAAAGTCGACTACATCCCCAAAATTTTCGCCGCCATGAACTGGGCGATCCCCTGGCCCCAGAAAATGCCGATGAGCACAACGTGGGTATTCCTTGGGCTATTGGCAGGCCGGGAACTGGGAATGTGGATTCGCCTGCGAGACACCAAGTCAAAAGAGCTTGGCAGTTTGGTGCTGAGAGACCTCGCGAAAGTATCCTTCGGTGCCGCAATTAGCCTGCTGGTCGCTTTTGGAGTCCCGTACGTCGCGATCACTTCGGGAATGATCAAACAAGGCCAGCCAGCCGCTCAGGTTGAGCAGGTTGAAGAAGCCAATCCTGCTGAAGTTGTTCCAGCGACCGGAGATGCTCCAGACGCTGGTGATGCTTCTGCCGATGCCGGTGCTCCAGCGAATGCCGATGCTCCAGCGGATGCCGCGTCGCCAGATACTACGCTGCCCGCAGAATAGATCGCTGCGGAGTTTGCACGGCACCATTCGGCTGCATCCTCGCCACCGACTCGGCCAACGTTTCGCAGCGGATTCGACCCGCCTCTTGCAGTCGGGCCGCATGTCGCACGACTTGAGTCAACGGCTTCATGAACTTCGGGTTCGCCAGCAGTTCCGTCGCTGAAATGGCGAGGTGCTCAGCAGCGCGACGCTTGAGCGAGCGGCGCAGGCTTTGCTTGCCACGAAAGCCAACATCGAATCGACCGAGGAACATTCCAGTCGCCGGTAGCTTGGCGCTGGCTTCGACGTACCACGCGCCTTTTCTGGTAACGACCGGATCTCTTGTCGCTTTGGGCGTTACGTTTCGATCCAGCGGCTGGCGGACCACGCGAATCCCGTTCTTCGCAAAAAGATCATGATGCACCTCGCCCTCGCTATCGCGCAGCACGACGGAGGTTAGTGGCAGGTCGAACTGCTTGGCGGATCGGAGGTGCTCTCCCAACGACTGAGCCACATGTTCGCGGCGAATCGAATCACCCATCCAACCAGCGTGTCCCAGTAGCGCCAACTCGTGACCAATGTTGGAACCCTTAATCGACTCGGCAACTCGCCCAGCCAGCGTGAACGAAGGCGCCCATGTCGCGGCAACCTGGTGCGTCGCGAAGAGAGAGAACAACTCGCTGGTGAGATTTGAAAGCCGCTGGTGATCGGAGATCGCTGTTTGATCCGCATCCAACCCGAGGTCGATGCAAAACTGGAAATTCCCAAAACGGCTACGCTGTTCGTTGGCTTTCATAACACCCTCCATGGCAGTTGCGATTATGCTTAAATCGGCACCGCCCTGCGTTCGTCTGCAAGCACGATATCCAGCCCGCAAATCCGGCGCAGATCCAACGCGATCCGCAAAGGTTTGACGGATGTGACGGTTGCCGCATCCGTCGGGGAGGAGGCTCCCTACGCTTTGATGTGTCGCCCTCGGACTCATCAGACGTCATCGGAACAAGCAACAAGAATCGCGAAAATAACGACTCTGTCAGATTGGCAGTTTTCGACCGGGCAGCCAGATTCGGCTGGCGAACTGTATTAACGATGTGCTTTTGCCGCACACTCAAACACATGGCAAATAACGACTTAGGACGACCGACTGTGAATTGGCATAGCCTTTGCTTTTAACCGGATGCAGAAGGGACGGGGCCGGAACAGCCAATATCCCAACAAAGAACCGCTGCTCTCCAAGAATTGGAGGCCGCGATCGAAGTACGAATACGACCAATTGGTTAAGGCAAAGGAGAAGAGCATGGTACGTGACATTATTCACTGGAACTCGATGGGTGGACAACTTCTGGATGCGTTCAATCGCGAGATGGAAGGTCTTGCCGATCGTTTACAGGATCCGGAAAGCTGGAACGATCCGGCTCCGACATTTGCTCCGCGGACAGATGTTCTGGAAACGGACAAGTCGTTTGAGATTGATATCGAATTGCCCGGCATGACCGCCGAAGATTTCGAAATCGAATTTCATGAAGGCAAGCTTACTGTTTCCGGTGAGCGTGCGAAGCGAGTCGCCGAAGAGGGACAAACGCTGCGTCGCGTCGAAAGGCAGCACGGCAAGTTCCGTCGCGTCTTTTCGCTCGGCTCGGATATCGACAGCGAAAACGTTTCGGCCAATTACGAAAATGGCGTTTTGACAGTGGTCGTTCCAAAGACACCTGAGATCCAGCCGAAGAAGATCAAGGTAAAGGTCAACTAAGACCTTTCCGATTCCAACCGGCCACGCACTCTCGCGGTGCGTGGCCGTTTTTCGTACGGTATCCACATGATTGCAATGTTTGGCATCGACTTTTCTGCATGGCTGGCTCCGATGGGAGTTGGCCTGCTTGTCGTTGCCTTTGTTGCCATCCTGATCGTCGGTTGGTGCCTGACACTTCTTGGCTTGCCAGGCAACTGGCTCATTCTCGCCGCAGCGATCGGGCTGGATTTTCTTTTGAAGACGCCATCGCGGCTGGAGATGACGATTCCACTGATCATTGCTTTGGGTGTCCTCGCAGTCATCGGCGAACTCTTTGAATTCCTCGCGGGATCACTCGGTGTCGCAAAAAAAGGCGGCAGTCGCTTAAGCGCGATTCTTGCGCTGATCGGATCGGGAATTGGCGGAATCGCTGGCGCCGTTGTGGGAATTCCGATTCCGATCATCGGAAGTGTCATCGGTGTCATGTTTTTCGCGAGTGCAGGTGCACTCGTCGGAGCCGTCATTGGCGAAGACATTCAGGGCCGGGATTTTCGCCAGAGCTTTGGAGTCGGCATGGCCGCATTTTGGGGCCGGCTGTTCGGCTCAATCGCCAAAACGATGGTCGGTGGCGTGATGGTCGCCGTAGCGATCGTCGGCTTGATGGTCTGAATCGGGCTCGCACAAAACCACATGCCCTAAAGCGACCAACGCCATAGCAAGAATTGGCATGTTTTGCCAAACTGTGCTCACGAGTATTCTCATAAGTTCAGGGAAGTCGCTTTAGGGAAGTTGTCATGTCGAACCGCGAACGCTGGGTTGTTTATCCGCTACTCTTCTTTTCAATCCTGCTGGCTGCACGAGACGACATCAATCCGCCGTACGTAACGAATTGCGAACACCTTGTTTGCAGCAAGATCTTTGTCAAATCACCCAGCGGTGAAACGCTCGTGAGCATCGGCGGCAACGATTCGTATGACGATGGTGTCGTATTTGTCTACGGCGACGGTGACGTTCCGGCGATACAGATCGGACACAACCGCCCCATGGAGGCGTCGGGACTGTTCGCTATCGACGAATCGAATTATCCCATTACTGCCAGCAGCCGCACCCATGACAGATTCCCCCCCGGAGCGTTTAATTGGAACAAAAGTTCGGCTCCAGATTCGCCGCCCGATAACGTTGGCGAAAGTGTCGAGTCACCGGATGCGGCCGATGAACAACCAGCAAGTCCGGCTTCTGGTGAACTATCCGCGGAAAACCCCACGGACTAACCATTCCATCAGTGGGGTTCTCTAATCCCCTCGAATGATTGCGTCACCGAAATATTGAAATGTCGCGAAACGCTGGTGTTCTTATAATTCCAGCAACAAGGTTATTGTTAGCGTTGTACGATATCGCATCGTGCAACAGAACAAATTCCGTAACCGTTCACGCGGGCAAGGGTCTGGCTCAATTTTTCGGCAGCAAACTGACTTATGTCGTTTTGCGGACAAGCGCCGAAAATTTGTGCCTGACCCTCTCGAACCTGGGGAAACGTAAATATCCGGGAACGGTTACCAAATTCCGTTGTCGGCTTTCGGGACCGTCTGGATCGAAACGAAGCAACGCTTGAGGAGAGATATGATGCTATTCGGTTTTGGCTATGGAATGAATATGCAATACATGCTGATGGTGATGCTTCCGGGGATGGTGATCTCCGGGATCGCCAGCTGGATGGTCAAATCATCATTCAAAAAATATCAGCAGGTTCGCTCGCGGCGCGGCATCACTGGCGCACAGGCGGCGCAGATGCTGCTTGATCGCGCCGGTATTACCGATGTCAAAGTCGTACCGACTCAAGGCTACCTCAGCGATCACTACAGTCCGTCCAACAAACATCTGGCTCTTTCCGAACCGGTCTACAATAGTGACTCAATCGCTGCGATCGGAGTCGCCACTCACGAAGCTGGTCATGCGATCCAGCATGCAACGTCGTATGGCCCGCTTGGCATTCGCTCACTCCTTGTTCCGACCGTTGGTATCGGAAACAAGATTGGTTACATGGCGATGATGATTGGTGCCGGCATGGCGTACAGCGGTGGCAAATTGGGGATGGGCATATTCCTGGTCGGCGTCGCTCTCTTCTCTTGCGTGCTACTTTTCCAGCTGATCACGCTGCCCGTCGAATTTAACGCCAGCGCTCGCGCCCGACGCCTGGTTGTCGAAGCCGGCATTATTGATGTCGATGAACGCAAGGGAGTCGATCGCGTTTTGACGGCTGCGGCACTTACGTATGTTGCTGCAGCAATTTCGACGCTGCTGACGCTTGCCTACTTTGTGATGAAGTCGGGAATTTTAAATAATCGACGTTAGCAAATTGTGACATCTTAATTTCAGGGTAGTGGGCGAGGCAACGAGTCCGTTTTTTGCGTATATCCCACACGGGACTCGTGGCCTCGTCCACTACAGCTAACCTTAACTCTGAGTTGTCACGCAGCACCAGGATCTCTTGAACCATTGTGAGCGAGCCCACGGTTCCGAATAGCCACCACGGCTACCCTGGCCACCGTTCAACCGCACGAATAACTCCGAACCGGC
>CALHZT010000212.1 GCA_938040995.1 uncultured Pirellulaceae bacterium
GATTCGCGGCTCATTGCTAAACTCACGCTGCCTTTCTGGTGATTCCCTAGTTGTACAAAAACTATTTCATCGGAAAGGCATCTTTATTTCTTGCGAATGCAAAGCTGTCTTGCTTGCGCCTAAAGCCGGACGGACTCTTTAACCGGAATTTTGCTGCTTCGTTGAGGGCCGATTTCGCCTAAAGGCGGTACTGCTCAATCTAGGGAACTCGTCGGCGAGCCGGCTGCGTCAGCTGCCGGGTGCTCAGGGCGGTCCGAACTTATTGCCGGTAACTTGGCGCGGCCGGTTGAAAGCTTGCAGGGTGATTGCAATTTCACCAGCCGATGCACCACTGCATGGTATCGATTTCGAACGGGCAATCGGGTCGACCTGGTCTACAACGCGGCGATCATCGAGCCACAACACCCGGCTCGCCGGAAACCGATTGAGCGGTATTGGGCTTCAGCTGGAATCGTTGGCCTTTGAAGAAGTTCATTTCCGCCTAAAGGCCAATACTGGTCAAGCGGCAGAGCCTCTTCGGTTCGCACCAGCAGAGCTGGTGGCTTACCACATCAGTCAATAAGTCGGTCCAAATCGCGACATCGGAAACGTTGTTGAATTGTTCACTCTCTGGCGATATCAAGTTGCGTGACCAGGTTCATTTGGCTTCAATGGTGTGACACGGAATTATAATCGAGCGCGACATCGCGTCTCGATGATCTGGGTCATTCAGGAAACCTCGGCACATGAACGACGTTGAACAATTGTTGCTCATCAACAAATTCTGTGATCGGTACGAAGCCGAATTGCAATCAGGCAGTGCGACTGGCGACATTTCGCAAATGATTGAAATGGCGTCCCGCACAAGCAACGATCAAGACTTCCTGGATTCGCTGCTGGCGGAGTTGCTCGCGCTGAGAATTGTCTATAGCGATGATCGTGACTCGGAAGCGCGATCCCTCAAGTCAATGTATCCAGATCATGTGGACGATATCGAATCAGCATTGGTTCAGCCTTCATTGTTGGGAACCGTGTTGACTGCTGGAGATGTTACCGACGTTTCCGTGAAAACAAGTCGGTCAAAGTCGCCGAAGAAGATTGCGGCTGCCGGTAGAAGATTCGAGAATCTTGAGCTTTATGCAAGTGGTGGCCTGGGCGATGTCTACATAGGCTATGACCGAACCGTTCAACGCAAAGTGGCGGTCAAGCTCCTCAAGCCGGAGTTGGTCTCGAACGACGAAGCGAAAACAAGATTTCTCAGGGAAGGCGCCATTACGGGAAGTCTGGAACATCCTGCGATTGTTCCGATTTATGATTCCGGCAGCACCGACGCTGGGCAGCCATATTACGCCATGCGGCTGATCGAGGGCAAGACTCTTCGGGAAGCGATCAGTGAGCTTCATGCCGACCGAAACGCGCCTGAGTTTGAGGCGAATCAAAGAGCTTTGATTCGCCGATTGACGGACGTTTGCGACGCGATTGCCTACGCGCATCATCATGGTGTCATTCATCGCGATTTGAAACCGGCCAACATACTACTCGGAGATTACGGCGAGACTGTGGTGATTGATTGGGGGCTGGCTCGGCGAGATCTGGATGAGGGGACTGAATCGAACGGGGATGCCACGGATCTTATTGACGGGTCGCCCATGCAAACGCGACTTGGCCGTGTACTTGGAACGCCCGAGTATATGAGCCCCGAGCAGGCAACGGGCGATCCATCCAAAGTCGGTCGTTGGAGTGATGTCTATTGCCTGGGAGCTGTGCTGTACGCGATTTTAACAGGGAGTTCTCCTGGCGGTTCGGAGGGCGACGATACAGCGCAGCGTATTGAAGAAGCCGCGGTGTCGAAACATCCTTCGGCTCGCGAGCGATTTTCAGGTGTGCATCCAGCAATCGACGCAATTTGCTCGCGGGCGTTGAGCCGCACTCCATCCAATCGGTACCGTTCCGCCAACTACCTCGCGAAGGATCTCGACCTGTGGCTTAGTGACTTGCCGGTGGCTGCCAAGCCTGATTCGTTCCTTGATAAATCGGCAAGGTTTCTGCGAAAGCATCGACGTTGGTCGGCGGCAGCGGGCGTGGCGCTGGTGGCAATCACCGTTGGCTCGCTCTTTTTGGCATCTGTCATCAACGATCAGCGTCGTGAACTGGCCGTTCGAGAAGCCAAAGCCGAAGAACAGGCAAGAGTTCAGACGGCTCTGGCGGAGGATCTGAAAAAATCCCAACGTTTTAACAAAGCGGCAACCACGGAAAATCGGCAATACGTCTCGTTTATGAGAGATTTCTTCAATCAGCTGGAACCAGATCAGGGGGGCCGTGAAATCAGGCTCGTCGACGTACTCGATCAGATTGCGGCTTCTTTGAAGGACAATGAGACGTTAAGCAATGAAGCTCGTCGAGATGTCATGGACAACATTGCCAATGGATATTTCGCGGTCCGAAAAGACAAAGAGGCGCTGGAATTGATCCAGGAGTATGTCCGCCTGACGGCAGACAGCCATTCCCCGACATCAATCAACTACATCGATGCGCACGCCGCCTTGGCAACTGCACTTTCGCGCAATGGACGGCCGCTCGAGAGTCTCGAGATCTACGATGAATGTCTCGCATCGCTAAGAGGCACGTCCTGGCCGGAGGAGTCGCAGGCCAGAGTCGAGGAACTGGAGCGTGACATGATGCGCCATCGCCTGACGTGCCTTGATAGCCTCGATCGGCGTGATGAACTCAAGGCTGGTTGGGAAGAAATGTTTCCGTGGTTGCTTGATCTCGATTTGGACAACTTACCGACGGATCCAGACAGCCTTCACTATGCCAGCCAATATATCGAAGTGCTCCGCAGTCTTGGTGACGGTGAGCGTGCTCTGGAGTGGCAAAAAAAGCTGTTCGAAATGCAGAAACAGATGAATGGGGAGAGGAATACTGCAACGTTGGGTAGCCTCTATCGGCTAACGAAAACCATCTCGGGCGAGCAAGGTCATCTGGAAGCATTGCCATACTCTATGGAACTGGTTGAGCTCGCCAGCGAGGTGCTTGGTGCAGAACATCCCAATACTCTGGTGGCACGAACTAACCTTGCCGATACCCTGTTCTTTGTCGGGGACTACCGGGAGGCGCACGACCGATTGGTGTCTTTGGAGGCGATTTGGCGGGCAAAAGACGCAGGTCTGGCGAATCTGCTTTCGACTCATTCAAAACTGGCAAGAACGAAACTCCTGCTGGGCGAGCCGGAGGCAGCTCTGGATTTGCTGAATGCGTTCGAAGATCAAGCCAGGCAAAGCGAGGATATTTCCGCTTCGGGTGCCATGTACATGAACAGGTTATATACCTTTAGCCTGGTGCAGATGGAGAATGGTCGTTACGACGATGCCATCAAGACGATCGAAAGAGAAATTACGATACTGACGTCGAGCGGAAGGGAAAAAGAGGCATCAGAAATCGATCTTCGTAACCGGCTGCAATTGGCTTACTTGCTCAATGGTGATTTACAGTTAGCGCTTGACCAGCGAGAGTATTATACCGAAGGGGAGTACGGCGACGTCGAATTTGCGCAAACGGCGATGGCGCTTTTTCGACTGGGAAAGACCAATAAGGCGAAGCGGCTTATCGACAAGCTGCTGGAACGGCCCGTGCCGAAGTTCAATCATCCCATGGTTGTCGAAAGATCAAAATGCCTCCGCGCGGAAGCGAAGGGGCTGTTAGCGTTAATCATTGCAGAGGTCGAACCAGAGCGATCTGCGAAATTGCTTGAAGAGTCCGTGACGGAGTTGCATAACGGTTTTCAGGTGGTGTTGCCGAATTCCAGAGTCCGATTACCGTTAAAGCAATTGGGCACCCGGTTGGTGCAGTCGCTGAAAGAACGCGGCGAAACGGAATTGGCAGAAACCTGGCAACGGCGACTTGAGGGAAGCGACGAGCAAAGACGAAGCTCAGAATAATGCTGACTCTATTCAGGTTCCGGGTTGGCAATTTTTTCCCACACGGCGCGAATGGCATTCAGTTTTCGGTCAATCGTTCTGGTGGAGCAGCCGAGTTTGTTTCCGATTTCCTGATTGTTGAATCCAGACATTCTCATCAGCGCAATTTCCCGATAGTTGTCATCCGGGAGAGCTTGCAGGAGTTCGCGGCAAGTTATCTGGAATTCGACCAGCTTGGCTGGATTCTCGGAGCTCTGGACATACTCGGCGAGATTGTCCAGTCCCTGCTCTTTCAATCGCGACTCACCGAAGGTCTTCTTGCCGCCTCGCTTCTGCCGATCAAAGAACTTTGCCTTGTTGGAAGCTTTCCTGGCGGCAATGACGACGGCCAGTTGCCAGAACTGATCCCGATCGGTGACTTTGTTAAATCTGCCGTTCTTGAGCCCGTCGATCAGGGCAAACATGGCGGAGCCGGCGACATCTTCAGCATCCATCAGGCGCTGATGACGCTTGTAGATCTTCTTGCTTGCAAATTCGCACAGACGCTCGAAGAAGCGGTCCCAAAGCAATTGCGCAGATTCTTCGTCCAAGTCACTGGACTGGGAAATGGCTTTCGAAATTGACCCCTGATCCACGCTTATCACTCAATTTGCTGGTTGGGTATCCTCAAAGTGGCTGGCTATTATGCTACCCAACGGCTGGGAATTGGTCTACAAAACCCCCCGATAGTGACAGTTCTTGGTCTAGTCGGTGTCCGACGGACGTGTAGCGTCTCGGGCGATGTGAATCCCCACCGAGAGAGACGAAATGACACTACGCTGAAGTTGAAATCGCTCTAAGACATTTTTTTGTGAGAATGCAAATTTTGTGATTGAAGAAGTGGGCGGAAATGCACCCAAGACTGCTGCGGGTTCAGCAAGTTCTGCAGGTTCCTTATGTTGGGCATCTGGCGGCGTTTATTGGCGATGACCGCCAAGTTCGGTCCAACTTCCGTCTAGCATGAGTCGTTCGACAGGATTGCCGCTGTCGCAGAAAAGATAACGATCAAAAATGCGATCGCCTTTCGCGTTTTGAATTGCGTAATGTTCATTGCCTAACACAACGATGTCGGCTCGTTTGCCAATCTCCAGAGTGCCAGCGTTTAGTCCAAGGGCCTGTGCGCCGTGCTGGCATGCCGCCGGGTAGAGAGCTCGTCCGACTGATTGCGATTGGTTTCCAAGGACAGCGCGCCGATTCGTCGTCAGCCGTTGGGCGTATTCGAGCAATCGCAGTTCCGATCTGGGATTGGTGCAAACCTGGCTGTCGCTGCCGATCGCAAAGCTACCGCCGGCTTCAATGAATTCTTCGGCAGGAAAGATTCCGTCACCCAGGTTGGCTTCGGTCGTGGGGCACAAGCCGACGATGGCACCTGATTCGGCGACTTTCGTGATTTCGGAGGAATTCACATGAGTCGCATGAACGAGGCACCAGCGCCCGTCAACTTCGACATGCTCATAGAGGTATTCAACTGGGCGCAGACCGAATAGTGACTGGCACTCATTCACTTCGTTGAGTTGTTCCGCCACGTGGATGTGGATCGGAATGGCCGGATACAGTTTTCGGGCGGTGGAGGTTACGGATGCGATCGTGCTGATATCGACGGCACGAAGAGAATGGAACGCCATGCCGATTTTAACATTGTCGGTGGTTCCCCAGCTTGCGCGGAGCTGGTCGAGCAGTCGCAAGAAAACTTCTTCATCAAGGACGAATCGCTTCTGTGCCGGATCAAGATCGCCGGGCACGAATCCGGAGCGCTGGTAGAGCACGGGCAGAATGCAAATGCCAATCCCCGCGTCCTGTGCCGCCCGGATCACGGCATCGCTCATCGTGGTGATGTCTGCGTATGGTGATCCGTCGAAATCATTATGCAGGTAATGAAACTCGCCGACCCATGTGTATCCGTTCGCGATCAGTTCGGAATAAAGTCCCCGGGCGATCTCATAAATGTCTTCTGGCGACCATCGTGTTGCCATGTCGTACATGAGCTGTCGCCATGTCCAGAAACTGTCGTGCGTGCCTGTGCGAAACTCGCTCAGTCCGGCAAGTCGCCGTTGGAATGCGTGGCTATGAACATTGGGGATTCCCGGGATCGCTATGCCGCGAATCTGTTCGACTGAATCGTTGGGCTGCGGTGCAAAATCGGCGATGACCTCGCTAATAATTCCATTCGTGCATTCGATGAGAACGTCGTCATGCCAGCCGTTGACGGTAAAAGCGGTGGGAAAGAGGTAACGCTTCGTGTTCCCGGTTGCATCGGTCATATTCGTCGCCCCCGAATGTATACCGACTCGCACGGATTGTGCCCTATGCCGTAAGCCAACTCGGCGGGACTGGCAATGTCCCAAACGGCGAGGTCCGCATTCTTGCCTACGGAAAGTGTCCCGGCGGTGCCGGTTGCGTCCAGCGCCTTGGCGGCATTTCTCGTCAGGCCCGCGATGGCTTCATTGGGAGTGAGTCCGAATAGCGTACAAGCCATGTTGGCGACCATCAGGATCGAGGCCATCGGTGAACTGCCCGGGTTGCTGTCGCTGGCAATGGCAATCGCGGCCCCGACTTCTCGCAATGCAGCGACGGGTGGTTTTTGCTTTTCCTGCAGTGTGTAGAACGCGCCGGGAAGTAAAGTCGCCACCGTGTCATGTTTGGCCAGAAAATCGCAATCGGATGTGGTGAGATACTCGAGGTGGTCTGCTGACAACGCGCCGTGTTCTGCTGCGAGCGCGGCGGCGCCCGAGTTGGTAAGTTGTTCGGCATGAACCTTGATTTTCAGATCATGGTCCGCTGCGGCACGAAAGACCCGTTCTGTTTGCCTGAGATCGAATGCAATCGACTCGCAAAATACGTCGACGGCCTGACACATGCCAACGGACGCGGGGATGATCTCTTTGCACACCATGTCTATATAGTCATCACTTCTGCTCGCGAACTCTGGCGGGACCGCGTGTGCTGCGAGCAAAGTCGCGATGACAGTGAGCGGCAATTCGTCATCGAGTCGTTTGGCAACGCGTAGCATCTTGAGCTCAGATTCCAGATCCAGCCCGTATCCCGATTTGACTTCGATCGTGGATACGCCCTGTTTCATGAATCCGATAACGCGTTTGCTGGCGGATTGAAAGAGTTCGTCTTCACTGGCGGCTCGCGTCGCCCGAACCGAAGAGAGAATCCCACCGCCTTGCCTGGCGATCTCCTCGTACGAAACGCCATTGAGCCGCTGTTCCCACTCATCGGCTCGATTGCCCCCGTAGACAAGATGCGTGTGGCAGTCGATCAAGCCAGGTGAAAGAAACTTTCCATCCCCTTCGATCGTCGTGGCGTGTGCCGCACCTGCCGGCGGGTTTTCGCGACCGATCCACGTGATCATGCCATCCTCAACCAGCAGTCGATGATTTTTCAACCATCCGTAGGGGACTTCGCCTGGTTCCATCGTGAGCAGCTGAAACCCATCGAACAGAATCGAGTTATTGTGGTTCATCTTATTTCTTCTGCTTGTCGATCCATCCGCGGATAGCGAGAATCACCGAACGCAAAACGGGTTGGACCGCTGCGGCTTTGTTCGGCAACCAATTTTTTGTTGACTGGTCCATATAAGTCGCTTGAGAGAGCTCCAGTTGAATTGAGTGGATTCTATCCGTTGGATTCGCGTAATGCCGCGTGATAAAGCCGCCGACAAACCGTCCATTGAACACGTGCGAATAGCCTGCGTCCGGTAGTGTGGATTTGATGGCGTCCGCCATGCTCTCGCTACATGATTTTCCGGTATTTGTGCCAAAGTTCAAATCGGGCAACACGCCCTCAAAAAGAAACGGCAATTCCGATTCAATGGAGTGCGCCTCGAAGAGTACCGCGATGCCAAATTTGGCTCGCATGCGTTTGAGTTCAGAGTTTAGTTGGTCGTGATATGGATGCCAGAACCGCTCTATCCGGCGACTGCGCTCATCCGCATCAGGTTCTTTCCCGGCCAGGTAGATGGGACTTTGATCAAACGTGATTTTCGGAAAGAGCCCTGTTGTGTTTTGGCCAGGATATAGCGACTGATTCGATGGAGCATTCGCGTCTCGATTCAAGTCGACCACATATCGGGAATAGTGGCTGGCAATCATCCCCGCGTCATTTGTCACATCAAAATCGTAAAGCCGATCGAGAAACCAGTCCGTATCGCGAGACGACTTGCCGACCTCTGTCATCGTTGCCGAGACTTCTTCTGGAATCGCAAATCCATTGTGTGGAATGCTAACCAGCAAAGGATAGTCGGCTTCGCGGAATGAGTAGATGTCCGATTTGACCATGATGTGACCCGTCTCCCAGCCACCGGTGAGCGCTATCCTCCTCGGCATGGCGGTTGAATACAATGATGCCCGCAGGACGAACATACGCCTATCAAAGTGATTCTGAAAGATGGCTGTGAAAGATGATAAACTCCAGAGAACTTGTTACGCCGACCGGCACCACGTTGACTTGCAAGAGTTGGTTGACCGAGGCGCCGTATCGAATGCTGCTCAATAATCTTGACGCCGACGTTGCGGAGCGGCCAGAAGATCTCGTGGTATATGGTGGAATCGGCAAGGCGGCAAGGAATTGGGAGTGCTTTGAGAAGATTGTCGAGTGCCTCAAGCGGCTGGAGGATGATGAGACGCTGCTTGTTCAGTCTGGAAAGCCGGTTGGCATTTTTAAAACGCATGAAGATGCGCCGCGAGTCCTCATCGCGAACAGCAATCTCGTCCCCAACTGGGCGACGTGGGATCATTTCCATCAGCTGGATCGCGCCGGCCTGATGATGTACGGCCAAATGACGGCTGGGTCGTGGATCTATATCGGCAGCCAGGGAATTGTTCAGGGGACGTACGAAACGTTTGTTGCCGTGGGCAAGAAACACTTCGGCGGCGATCTGACTGGCAAGTGGTTTCTGACGGCTGGGCTGGGTGGCATGGGAGGCGCGCAAACTCTCGCGTGTACGATGGCAGGTGCGTCGATGCTGGCAATCGAGTGTGACGAAACCAGAATTGAAAAGCGGCTGCAGACGGGATACGTCGATGAAAAAGCGACTTCACTGGATGATGCGATGGCGCGGATCGAGAAAGCGACCGCTGCCGGCGAAGCAAGGTCCATTGGGCTGCTGGGCAACGCTGCCGAGATTCTTCCAGAGATGGTCGAGCGTGGCATTCGACCGGATGCGGTGACGGATCAAACGTCGGCTCATGATCCACTCAACGGGTACTTGCCGATTGGCTGGACAACGGAACAGGCGGCGGCCGCGCGCGAATCCGATCCGCAATCGGTAATCGACGCTTCGATGAAGTCGATGGGGGTGCATGTGCGTGCCATGTTGGCTTATCACCAAATGGGAGTTCCAGTTTTCGATTATGGAAACAACATCCGCCAAATGGCCAGGGATACGGGAGTCACCGATGCGTTTGATTTTCCCGGGTTCGTGCCAGCGTACATTCGACCGCTGTTCTGCGAAGGCATCGGGCCTTTCCGCTGGGTGGCGCTCTCAGGTGATGCTGAAGATATCTTCGCCACAGATGCCGCGGTGAAAGAGTTGATTCCGGACGATCCTCATTTACACCACTGGCTGGACATGGCGAAGGAGCGAATTCAGTTTCAGGGTTTGCCGGCGCGAATCTGTTGGGTAGGTGTCAAGGATCGCGCGCGGCTTGGACTCGCGTTTAACAAACTGGTTCGCGATGGCGTTGTGAAGGCTCCGATTGTGATCGGTCGCGACCATCTTGATTCCGGTTCCGTCGCCAGTCCCAACCGCGAGACGGAAGCCATGATGGATGGCTCGGACGCAGTCTCCGACTGGCCACTGCTCAACGCGCTGCTCAATACGGCGGGCGGCGCGACGTGGGTGAGTTTGCATCACGGTGGCGGAGTCGGGATGGGGTTCTCCCAGCATTCGGGCGTGGTGATTGTTTGCGATGGTACCGAGGCGGCTGATCAACGCATCGAACGCGTGTTGCGGAACGATCCGGCGACTGGCGTGATGCGGCATGCGGACGCTGGTTATGAACTGGCGATTGATTGTGCGAAGAAAAGCGGGCTCGATCTGCCGATGCTTGAGTAGGCAGCCTCGCAATCGACTAACAAAGGACGGAGTATTGGGCGTGGAAATTCAACCGGGCAACCTCACACTCGATCAGCTGCGCGATTTTTGCAACGCTGCCGATTCGTCGCCAGCGTCAAAGCTGAAGCTACAGGAAAGCGCTTGGGCAAACGTAGACCAGTCGAAAGCGGTCGTCGCCTCGCTATTGGAAGAAGCCAAGTCGATATATGGCCTGAACACCGGGTTCGGACTGCTTGCCAAGAAACGCATTTCGTCCGACGATCTCGCGCAGCTCCAACTAAATCTGGTCCGGTCGCACAGTGCGGGCACAGGAACACCGCTTCCGAGGCGTGTCGTGAGGCTAACGCTCCTACTCAAAGTCGCCAGTCTGGCTCGCGGTTATTCTGGCGTCAGTCGCGATGTGATCAACATAATTGTCGATTTGTTGAATGCAAACATTACGCCGGTGATTCCTTCACAGGGGTCCGTCGGCGCGAGTGGTGACCTGGCACCGCTTGCTCATATGACGTTGGCACTCATCGGAGAAGGAAAAGTTTACGTCGGTCTGGATTCAGACGAAGAAGTTGACGCGAAGACGGCGCTGAATGACGCTGGAATCGAACCGCTTGTTCTTGGCCCCAAAGAGGGCCTTGCGCTGTTAAATGGGACGCAGGTTTCGACAGCGCTGGCTATTGATGGTCTCTTCGAATTTGAGAAGGTTTTCTACGCCGCCATTGTCTCGGGAGCCATGTCAGTCGACGCGGCCATGGGAAGCGACACTCCGTTTGATGAACGGATTCATGAAATTCGCAATCATGAGAGTCAAGTTGCCTGTGCGAGGTTGTATCGCGAATGGTTGGCGGGAAGCGAGATTCGTGCATCTCATGTCGATTGCGATCGCGTACAGGACCCGTACTCGCTGCGTTGCCAACCGCAGGTGATGGGCGCATGTCTCGACTCGATGCTGCATGCATCAAATGTGTTGCTGCGCGAGGCGAATGCTGTCTCGGACAATCCGCTTGTGTTCGCCGATGATCAGACGGTCCTGTCGGGTGGGAATTTTCATGCTGAGCCGGTGGCGTTGGTCGCGGATCAGCTCGCTGTCGCGATTGCTGAGACCGGCGCGTTATCGGAACGTCGAGTCGCTTTGTTGATCGATCGTCATCTGAGTAACCTGCCGTCATTCCTTGTTGAAGACAGCGGTATCAACTCCGGGTTTATGATGCCGCAAGTCACGGCGGCTTCCTTGGTGGCGGAGAACCAGCACCTTGCCGGTCCGGTGAGTATTAACAGCTTGCCGACATCAGCGAATCAGGAAGATCATGTCAGCATGGCGACCTATGCTGCCCGGCGGCTGGATGCAATGAACCGGAACACTGCCGCTATTGTCGCGATCGAATTCCTTGCCGCGGCCCAGGGGCTGGACTTTCGCAAACCACTGCGTACGAGCGACAAGTTGCAAGTCGTCCATGACCGCATTCGCAAACTGGTTCCTCACTACGCAGTTGATCGGCCATTCGCCGCCGACATCGAAAGCGTGCGGGAGATCATCCAGTCGGGAGTCTGTGTGGACGATTCTCTCCAGTCGGCTCTTGGTGCCTGAGCAGGATCGTTCGATCCATTAGTGTCGAATCTCCGTTCATGACGACTCAATTGACGGCCTATGGCGCGTATGGCCGTCTTCCACGCGAACGCGGGGACCCACTCGAAGCGTATGAACGCTCAACGTCTTTTCCTGCATCAAAAAGCCAATCCCATTCAATGGATTCCCGCCTGCGCGGGACAGACGGAGGAAGATCAGGCAGTAATTTCTCGAACGATCCTTAGTCCCAACCCGAAGAGGCTGTGATTTTATTCAACGCTACGTTCGTAGTACCGGCTTTAGCCGGAATCGTTGGCCTTTGAGACAGTTCATTTCCGCCTAAAGGCGGTACTACAAACAAAAACTCACAGCCTCGAAGCGTGAGCGAGGGATCTTGCGATCAGAACAGATCCCTCGCTTGCGCGCTCACGCCTCGGGTTGGCATATTGATGAAATATCGACTTTGCAGTTCTCCCAAACTTTCGCCTCTACCTTTTGACGGTGGAGCGGGTAAATTTTGGGCAGGTCGAAGTCTTCACGACGTGGAAGGCTTTGTTGCAATGCACAACTTCCTTGCCCAAAAATATTCCTGATGCCAAACAAAATTCAGTTCCTGTTCGCTCTTTTGCTGCTGGTCAACACCACCCTCGCCCAGGATTCACTCGAATCTGAAAAGAACGTCAAGCCGGGGATTAACGACAGCTGGAAGAGTGACAAGATCGGTCCACTCATCGGCCGACTTGAGACGGAAAGTCGCGAAGTCTATATCCATCGCGCTGAGATCGCTGCGATGGTTGGTCCTGTTCCCGGGATGCATGTTGCAGATGTCGGATCCGGATCAGGTTTTATGGCTCATGCCTTTGCACGCCTCGTTGGTGAGGAAGGTCGCGTCTACGCCGTCGACATCAATGAGAACCTCCTCGTACATGTCGCAAAAGGCGCGAAAGAGAAGAATCTCGACAATCTCAAGACCGTCACCTGTGACGAAAAGTCAGTGCGGCTGGAACCCAACTCGGTGGATCTCGTCTATATCTGTGATACGTATCACCACTTCGAGTATCCCCGCAATACGATGGCGTCGATTTATCGCGCGCTGCGTCCCAACGGTCAGCTTGTCATCGTCGACTTTCATCGAATTCCAGGCGTTTCCCGCGAGTGGATACTTGGTCACGTTCGTGCCGATCAGGAAACCGTTACGAAAGAAATCAGAGCCGCGGGGTTCGAGCTCACAAACATTCACAAGATGGATGAGTTGAAGGAGAATTACGTCCTTCGCTTCCGAAAACTGTAAGGATCGTTCGAGAAATGACTGCCTGATCTTCCTCCGTCTTTCCTGCGCAGGCGGGAATCCACTGAATCGGATTGGCTTTTTGATGCAGGGAAAGACATTGAGCGTTAATAGGCTTCGAGTGGGTCCCCGCGTTCGCGGGCAAGACGGCCATAACCGACAGGTGAGTGCTATTAGTCTCGTGCCGC
>CALHZT010000213.1 GCA_938040995.1 uncultured Pirellulaceae bacterium
CCGTCCGAGCCGCAGAAGCAGGCAACGCGTCAAATTGGATCACGGCTCGGACGGAGCCTCGCCCTCCCGTCGCGCCGCGATCGAAAGATTTACGACTGAAAAAACTGCCAAAGAATACTGAAGAGAAAACTCCAAAGCTGGGTAACCAGCCAACCAATGACTCCGACCCAGTGCATCCAGCTTCGACGAACCGATCGTTCAACGAAAAGGAGCCCTAGCAACACAACGATGAGACCAATATTCAGAATCGACATTACTCCCGAGATCAATGAGATTAGATCCACCATTGCCATGACCGTAGAAGTCGAAAGCATCGTCGCACTACTGAGAACTGAAACTACGACACCGAGAAAATAGAAAAGTCGCCATCCTCCACGAAAATGCTTGCAAGCAAATCCCCATGCAATTGCAACAAGAACAGTCCCCAAGAAGTAGACCCATAAAATCCAGTTTCCTGGCCCGCCTGCGTAGGATGTCCATGAATTCAATTCTTCGCCGGTCAAAAAACGGCCGACTCCTCCGATGATGAGGACGACTAGCCACGCCATTGGTGAAATCAGCAACCAGTGGCCTGGCTGCCGAACCTGTCGACCGAACTCGCCTTCTTCGCTCGACTTTCGTCGACTTCGAAAAACGGCAAATAACGCAGCCAACTGGGCACCGGCAACGATTCCATATGCAATCTGCTGGGAAGCAAACACATACTTCACGTCCCCCTGAAACTCGTCCGAATCGCACAGCGTTAGAAACAAGGCGCTGGCAGACATCCAGACCATGAAATCAAGGATGCTTATTTTCGGCCACGGTTCGCCACTACGTTGGTCGGCGATGCCGATTTCTGACTCCGATGCAAACGGCGATTCGGACATTTACACAGACTCTTCGTTGGCTGACCGCATTGCCAATTCTCGAAACTTCACGCGACAATCTTTGAACCATTTCCGATAGTCATCGCGACAATAATCGGGATAAGTCCACTCCCACGACTGCCACTCGCCCTTGCGGTAACGAAGTGTAATCTCCGCAAAAATTCCGCGCCCAAGATACAGGCGATGCGCGTGGTCTTTCGTGGTCGCAAGCACAAACTTGCTGTCGCTCAGGTAACCGGGATCAAGATTTAACGGGCGTGACTCTGGCAAGCCGCTTTGAGATGCATATAGCGACTCGGCCTGATTCGAGTCGATTTTTGCCTGAACAATACCGTCCTGATCGATCAGTCGTTCGAAAGCGAAAAACGTCTTCTTCAGCCCCGCACCCATCTCATCGTCATAATAATTCGTCTCGTCATGCACAAACCGGGGACTCTCGAGCACGAGCGTGCCGAAGCGGTCCACGCCCCAGTCGCGAGCCCAATCGAGTGCAGCGTCATGGCGGCTGAACGCAGCCAGAATGGTCATGACTTTTGGTGGATGGCCAATCGCGCCCATGAGTACCTCAGAATTGCAGGCTCAGATTTGCGGACCGGTGGGCGGCGAGTTGTTGCCTGCCTCAGAATCGAGCGATCGACGGACTTTGTCCTGCAGATCGTTGACAACTTCTTTACGCTTCGTTTGTGGCGCGAGCGATTGAAGTCGTTGTTCCAGCTGCTGAATAACCGACTGGACTTCTGACAGCTCGGCTTCGAGTTCTTTAACGCGGCTTTCGAGGTCGGAATCCATTGCGTGCCCTTCGGCTGTCGCGCAAACACGAGTTAAGGTCCGTGGTGACAAAGTGGAATGCCGCAGAAGTCTTCTCGCAAGCGGCGACTTTGTGCGACGCCGCCATCTTATCATGTGAAGAGTCAACGTGCTGAAGCGAGCCCTCGTTGCCATCGGCGCCAGCATTCGCAAGTCGAAACTTGGCCAATCGCATTTCCACCTGTGTCATGAGTGCTTTAATGGACTTTAATTCCGCGAGATAGGCGGCAGCAGTTTTCTTGACGGGTTCCATGACACTTCCGTTTCGCGAGAGGTTTTGGCAATCCTCATACTAACTGGTCAGCCATGGAATTCGGTGACGAACCGGTCGAGATTTCAGCCGAACCGGTCCGTGCTACGGAAAGATTCCGCATTCGGACGGTTATACGAGTGATTCGTGCATCGCTTTCTTCGGCAGCCGGAGTGGCAACGCTTCGGGAGTCGCGTTTTCGCAACAAATGCACGTTGAGGTGGAAACCGCCGGGCAGCTCGACCGAGCTGTTGCCAGCCCGGCTACATCCGCCGTTCGAGTCGCACCAGCCTTCAGGTGGGCATCGCGTCCTAATACGCTTTCGCAAATACCGCACGCTTTTCGGCTGGCTTGCCGGTAAAGATGCAGGTGCCCGGTTGATCGTTGTCCTCCAGCGGCACACAGCGAATGGTGACCTTTAGTTTCTTGATGGCATCGAGGACTTCCTGACACTCGTGGAAATGTGACAACACAAACCCACCATGAATCTCCGGCTGGTTCGTATTCTCCGGCGTAAAGAACGCCGTAAATTCATCAAGGTTGTCGATCTCGCGTGTGTGTTCCTTACGCATCGTGGCGGCTTTTTCAAACAGGTTCGTTTGCATCTCGTCGAGCATCTTGCCAATGCCGGCCACAAATTCGTCGCGAGGAACACTCGACTTTTCCTTCACGCCAAGATCACGACGTCCCACAAACACGGAACCCGATTCAACGTCCCGAGGACCGACTTCGGCGCGAATCGGAACACCTCGCTTGATATGGTGCCACGTTTTCTCACCGCCACGGATGTCACGATCATCTATTTCGACTTTGACTTTGCCGCCGTTGTAGTCTTGCGATTCCAGTTCCTTCTTGAGCGAGTCGCAATACTCCATCACGGTGACTCGATCTTCATCGCTACGATGGATCGGCAAAAGAACAATATGTTTCGGGGCCAGTCGCGGAGGAATCACCAGGCCGTCATCGTCACTATGAGTCATAATCATGGCTCCGACCAGGCGAGTGGACACGCCCCACGACGTTGTCCACGCGAACCGCTCCTGCCCGTTTTGGTCCTGAAACTTGATCTCCTGGGCCTTCGCGAAGTTTTGGCCGAGGAAGTGGGACGTGCCGGCCTGAAGAGCCTTGCGATCCTGCATCATGGCCTCGATCGAAAGCGTGGACACCGCACCAGGGAACCGCTCATCGGCAGTCTTCTCACCCTTGATGACGGGCATCGCCATGTAGTCCTCGGCGAACGCGGCATAGACGTCGAGCATCTGTCGCGTCTCATCGAGCGCCTCTTGTTCCGTCGCGTGACAGGTGTGCCCTTCCTGCCAGAGGAACTCGGCCGTTCGCAGGAACATCCGCGTCCGCATCTCCCAACGAACAACGTTGGCCCACTGGTTAATGAGGATTGGAAGATCGCGATACGATTGCACCCATTTTGCGTAAGTCGCACCGATAATCGTCTCGCTCGTTGGGCGGACGATGAGTGGCTCTTCGAGCTTGCCAGCCGGCACAAGACCGCCATCCGGGCCGGGTTCCAGCCGGTGATGCGTAACAACTGCACATTCTTTCGCGAACCCGTCGACGTGTTCTGCCTCTTTCTCCAAGAAGCTCATCGGGATGAAGAGCGGGAAGTAGGCATTCTGATGCCCCGTCTCCTTGAACATCCCGTCCAGCACGGCTTGCATGTTTTCCCAGAGGGCATAGCCCCACGGTTTGATGACCATGCAGCCGCGAACGTGCGAATTCTCCGCCAGGTCAGATGCTTTGATGACCGCCTGATACCATTTTGGATAGTTGGCTTCGCGAGTCGGTTGGATTGCTGTCTTTGGTGCTTTCGCCATGGTGGCTCCGCGGGGGCGGCTGATGATTTCGTTCGTATCGAGGCGTCCACGATAAAGAATATCGGGCCGTTTCTCATAATGTCGCCGGTTTGGCGATGAATTGGTGGCCGTAAGCCACGAATCAGAGAGGGCCATTTTAGGTTAGCGGTTCGTTTACCCACAAGTCGTTCATGAACGGCGAACCATCCACACGTTCTTGCTACGCCCTGCCCAATAATCGGCTAGAATTCAGCCATGTTCCGACCCGAAGTGGTCAGGAACCAAACTCACCCCGAAATAAATCGAGGCCGCCATCATCGCGGCTGATCAAGAAACGCTGAAAACTGGAACAACATGCCGCGAAAATTTCTGAATGAGTACGGTGAACGCGAGCGAGTCAACGATGTCTTTGTCCTCGGTGAAAAGCAGCTTCGCCAGAACCGAAACGGCAATCTCTATCTGCAAATGCGACTGGCCGACAAAAGCGGCTCGTGCAATGCGATGATGTGGGACGCGGACGAAAAAGAAGGCAAGCAGTTCCGAAATGGTGATTACGTATCGGTCGAAGGGCTTTCGCAGTTCTACAACGGATCGATGCAGATCATTGTCAACTCGATCGAACTCGCAGAACCGGGTAGCGTGAACGAAGAGGATTTTGTCCACGTCGATCGCGAACAGATTGAAAAACTGGTCGGTCAGGCGAAAGACCTGCTGAACGCGATGCAAAATGAGCATCTTGTCCGACTGGCGAATTCCTTTCTCGAGGATGAAGCCTTCATGCGAAAGTTCACAATGGCGCCTGCTGCCATCAAGAATCACCACGCCTATCGCGGTGGGTTGCTCGACCATGTCGTTCAATTGATGCGTTTGGCCAGGAAAGTCGCCGAAGACTACGACGAAATCGATGACGACTTGCTCGTAATGGGCGCGTTTCTGCACGACGTCGGGAAAATTGACGAATTAACCTACCAGCGTGATCTAGGCTATAGCGACGAGGGGCAACTGATCGGACACCTTGTGATGGGCGTTTCCATTCTGGAAAGGCAGATCGAAAAGGTCTCGGCTCCGATCGACAACTACGTGTTCCCGTACGAGCTGGCATTGCGGCTGAAGCATATGATTGTCAGCCACCATGGTCGGCTGGAGTTTGGCAGCCCGAAGGTCCCGATGACTTTAGAGGCTGTCGCGCTCAGTTACATCGACGACCTCGATGCCAAGATCAGAAACTTCAAACAACTGATGGATGACGACGCGAACGACGGGCCATGGACGACTTACCACCCGAATCTGGAACGCAAACTGTTCAAGGGATCGGAGTAACTTTCGTAGTGGACGAGGCAACGAGTCCTTGTCGAGCACACGCAGGTCAGGCAGTGCCTGACAAACGGCACGCACAGCATGCCCTACCGCCTTTCCCGTGAGCGGATCGGCGCTAGCCGCCGGTGGGACCGAAATGGTTCCCGATCAAACATGCAAAAAACATACAACCTTTCAAAGAACCTGAACCCACCGGTGGCTAGCGCCATGCCGCTCACAAGAAGACCGCGGCGGTTCAAAACACAAACCAAATCGCGGCCAGGTTGCCGCCAAACAAAAGAGTAAACATTGCGGCACTGCCGCACACCTATGAGTAATTTAGAACAACGAGTATTACGTCACGTACTGAGCAAGGACTACAAACCTGCCAAACCACGTGACATCGGCAAGAAACTTGGCCTCGATCGCGAGGCATCCAAAGAAGTCCGCAAAGTCGTCAAACGACTGATCCGCGAAGGCAAGGTCGCCTACGGCCCCAACCACATCGTTCTCGCCAGCAAAGGCGCAAAAGGCAAAGGAAGAACCGACGACAAGCGAGTCACCGGTGCCTTCCACCGCGCCGCCGCAGGATTCGGATTTATCCGCCCCGAAGGAACGAAGAAATCAGTCGGTAGAGATAGTGACATCTACGTCCCGGCGAGTTCATCCGCCGACGCAGCCAACGGTGATATCGTTGTCGCACGCCTCGAGAAAAAACGCCGTGGGAAAGAGATGCGCGACGTCGGTGTCATCGTCGAGATACTCGAAAGAAAAACGCACCAATTCGTTGGATCGTATTTCGAAGATAACGATGCAGCCTACGTCCAGGTCGATGGCAACACATTCCAACAAGCCGTCTATGTCGGCGATCCCGGCGCGAAAAATGCCACCGAAGGCGACAAAGTCGTCATTGAGATGGTCCATTTCCCAAAACCAGGTCGCACCGGCGAAGCCGTCATCACCGAAATCCTCGGCAAGCATGGCCAACCCGGCGTCGACACACAATTAATCATCGCCGAATTCGGACTGCCCGGCACCTTCCCCGAGGACGCGATCCAATTCGCCAGGGAATCCGCCGCCGCGTTTGACGAAACCAACATGGAAGGCCGACTGGACCTGACCGACGTCACCGTCCTGACGATCGACCCGAAGGACGCACGCGACTTTGACGATGCCATCTCACTGGAACGGATCGAAAACGGTCACTGGAAACTGGGCGTCCACATCGCGGACGTCGCCCACTTCGTCGGCCGCGGCACAGCTCTCGACAAAGAAGCCAAAAACCGCGCGACCAGCATCTACCTGCCGGACCGCGTGATCCCGATGCTGCCGGAGATCATTTCCAACAACCTTGCCAGCCTGCAACCAGAAAAAGTTCGCTACTGCAAAACGGCCTTTATCGAGTTTACGCCCGATGGAGCCGTCGTTGCCACCGAAGCCCGCTCGGCCGCGATCAAAAGCGACCGCCGCTTCACGTACGAAGAAGTCGACGATTTCCTGGAGAACCCGATCGCATGGCGGCGCAAGCTGACGCCCGAAGTTTTCAAGCTGCTTGAGCAGATGCACAAGCTGGCGATGATCCTTCGCAATCGCCGGAACGAAAAAGGCTCACTCGAACTCACGATGCCCGAGGTCAAAGTGGACCTCAACAAGAAGGGCGAAGTCACCGGTGCGCATCGAGTCGAAAATACAGTCAGCCACCAGATTATCGAAGAGTTCATGCTGGCCGCGAATATGGCCGTCGCCGAGATGCTTCGCGACAAGAATATCAACTTCCTGCGACGAACCCACGATAACCCCAACCCGAAGAAGCTGAAGCAGCTCACCAAATTCGCCGATCATCTTGGATTCGAAGTCGACAGTCTCGAAAGTCGCTTCGAGCTCCAGCGACTGCTCAAGCTCGTGAAGGATCAACCGGAAGAATACGCGATCAACTTTGCGACGCTGCGAAGCATGCAAAAAGCCGTCTACAGCCCGGAGGACGTCGGACACTTCGCGCTGGCGAGCGATTGCTACAGCCATTTCACGTCGCCGATTCGTCGCTACCCGGACCTCACGATCCATCGACTGATCGAAGATATCGAAAACGGCAAGAAGAAGCCTGGCCACGACATGGGAACGCTCGTCCAGCTTGGCGAGCACTGCTCCGGTCGAGAGCAACGAGCCGAACAGGCCGAACGCGAACTAAAGAAACTCAAGCTTCTCAACTTTCTCAACAAACGGATCGGCAAGAAGTTCGAAGCCGTCGTGACGGGCGTCGAGAGCTTTGGCATGTTTGTGATGGGCCTGAAGATCCCGGCCGAAGGGCTCGTTCATCTCGATTCGATCGAAGACGACCAGTACGACTATGAAGACACCATTCACGCCCTGACTGGTCGACGGACCGGCAACTCATTCAGCCTCGGCGACATTGTCGAAGTCGAAATTGCTGTGGTTGACCTGGATCGCCGCGAACTCGACTTAAAATTAATCCGTCGCATATCCGGTCGCGACCAACCTCGCCCTCGCCCCAAGCGAACGAATGATTCGCGCAGCAAAGGAAAAGGAAAACCCAAGGGCAAAGGAAAACCAAAAGGCAAGCCTAAATCAAAAGGCAAGCCAAACGCGAAAGCAAAGCCGGGAAAAAAGAAAAGCGGCGGCAAGAAGAAACGGAAGAGAAAGTAAGTCCAATTGGTATAGGACGACGGCACATGACACTGCGGTTATCCTCTCGCGGCAGTCACTGAATTGTCTCCAGGGAGTATGCACATTGCGTTTTGAACGTGCGTTCACACTTGCTCGCTACAACTGGCCCCTGTACGCCGTTTGCGCTGTGGGCATTCTGGCAGGATTTGGCGCCGCAATGACTCCGGCGCTACCAGCGACTGTCCGTTTGGCTGGAGCTGTCGGTGGTTCGATCGCGCTCTGGTATTCCATCGCTTCCTTCGCTGCCTTTCACATCATGTTTGACCGGCCAGATTTCCTTTCTGGCCAGTGGCTTACTCGCTGTGTCCCCGAATCGCCAGACAACTGCGTCCAGCTGAGTGTCTGCGTAGAGGAAACCACGCTTCCAATTTCGGATGTCTTTCCCGAAGCCAATTGCACGGAACTGGATCTGTTTGACGATTCAGTGATGACAGAGCCAGCCATTGCCAGAGCGAAGCAGGCTGCGGGCAACTCAACATCGCTTCCTGCGAAACCAGAGGCACTGCCGCTGGATGATGGTGCGTCGCAGCTCACCGTCGTGACTCTTGCAGCGCATGAGGTTCGCGATCCGACTCAACGCGAATCGCTATTTGGAGAACTCTCGCGAATCACCGCACCAACAGGCCGGATCGTTATCGCTGAACACTTGCGGAATCTACCTGCTGCACTCGCGTTTGGCCCGGGCCTCTTTCACTTCTATCCTCGCAGCGAATGGGTGACGTTGGCAGCGAAGTCGGGTTTGCGGGTAGAGTCGGAATTCGACGTCACGCCCTTTTTTCACGTCTTCGTCCTGCAACATGCGTGAAATGTCTTTGAGTGCCTGACGAATTCAGATAGTTGGCAGCGTCGAATGGAGCGCTGCTGTTCCAACTGCTTGTTGGAGTACGACAAAGGCATTATCCATCACTGTTTCACGCCCATCTCGTTCAATAGATGGTTGGCTCCGAATACTTCGCCAGTGATCCACAGTGCGTAGCGAATATCAACGCCAATCGAACGGCTGTAGGATTCATTCCACGCGAAATCATTGATCGTGGCTTCGAATGCCCGGTCAAAGTTAACGCCGACCAGGCGTCCCTCACCGTTTAGAATCGGACTCCCTGAATTGCCGCCCGTGGTATCGGTGTCGTAAAGAATGGCCGTTGGCACATCTTTCAACCCGGGATGCATGAACTGGCCGAACTCTCGTTGGGCATGTTTTTCAATAACCGACTTTGGCAGAACAAAAGGCGGCTCGCCAGTCACTTTGGCGATGGCACCGCCGAGTGTTGTCATTGGCGACATGTGGACCGCGTCTTGCGGTGAGTAGCCATTGACGTGACCGTAAGTGAGTCGCAACGTTGCGTTCGCGTCGGGTACAAAATTCTGTTTGAGAAAATCCTGTTTGACAGTGACGAGATTTCCATAAAGCTCGTCAAGTTGTCCTTCGATCGCTTTCGACTGATCCCGTAGTTCCAGATACTTGGGATACAGGCTTGCAATCAACGAGATCGCGGGGTCGTTCATGGATTCAAGTTGTTCCGGCGTTTTGTCAAAACACGATTCGACGAATCCTGCATCGCCCAGCCGGGAGTTGGCATAGAGGTTCGGGATTGCATCGGCTGTCGGCAGTTTGGACGAAAAGTCCTGAGATTTTTCGCCAGCGTCCCGGATACGTGTCAACATTCCCGCGAGAATCTTCTGATCGGTTGCAGCATGAAAGTCCCTGACCGCCAGTAGCATGCGTCGTCGCGTGACGTCGATGTTGCGATCCATGTAGGGCGTTTCCCGCTCGATGTCATCTTTTTGCCGCTCGACAGCGCTGTCGTAAAGCGAAAAGGCAAAATAGAGCAATCGGCTGGCTGAGCGTAGATTTTCGACGTCCAGCTTGTACCGATTGGCTTTCATTTCTGCGTAGACTGCGGAAATGTCTTCCAGCAAGGAACCATATTTTTCACGACGACTTTCGTCTTCATTGATGAACGACTGCAGGTCGGCTTCTGCGGCCGCCCTCGTGGCCACAATGTTCTTTTGCACCAGTCCTTTCAGTTGCCCGCGCGATCGTTTTTCAACATTCGCCAGGCCTTTTTTGCGTGATGAGTGCTTCAGCGCGACGGCTCGGTCCTGCTCTTCTTCTGCTGTCATCAGGTCGATCTGCCAATTGTAAAGATCAACCACGTATGGCAGCCGTACGGTCTGCTCGTACTCCAGAAAGCTGGCTGTCTTGTGCCTGGAAGTGCGTCCGGGATAGCCGATCAGCATGACGTAATCACCGTCGTCCACACCCTTGGGCTCGACCTGGATAAATCGTTTGGGGCGATAGGGCACGTTGTCTTTGGCGTACTCAGCCGTCGAACCATCAGGCGCGACGTATGCTCGCATGAACGAAAAGTCGCCGGTGTGGCGGGGCCATTCCCAATTGTCAATCTCGCCGCCGAAGTTCCCCACGGAGGCTGGCGGCGCAAAGACCAGACGTACGTCCTTAATGTAGGTGTAGAGAAACAGAACGTAAGTCTTACCGGTGAACATCTCGGCGACCTCGGCGCGCTGCCCCGCGTGCTTCGACTCGGCAGCCTTCTCGAGTTCTTTCTGCCGTTGCTCGATGGCTTTGGTTCGCTCTGTGTAGCTCATCTCAGGCGTGATTGCCGAAAGCACCTCATCCGAGATATCCCGAAAAGACTCGGTGATCCGTACGGTGTAGCCTTTGGCAGGAATCTCGTCGCTCAGGTCTTTCGCCTGAAAGCCATCCTGCAAGTAATCGTTGGTGGTCGAACTGGAGCTCTGGATTGCCCGGTAGGCGCAATGATGATTGGTGATAATCAACCCTTGCGGAGAAACGAACGAGCCGGTGCAGCCGTTGACTTTGCAGATGCCATCGACGAGGCAAGTCTGGTCGGTATCAAAGATCTGTTTCGCGGTTAACTTTAAGCCCTGCTTCGCCAACCCGAGTCCCCCGATGTCGCTGATGGGAAACATGCCTTCTTCGGCATTGGTGAGGCTGAAGATTGTGAGTGAAAAAAGTAGCGAAGCAATCAGTGTTTTCATGGCGGCTCTGGCAGAAATCAGTTGGATCAGTTGGTATTGGTTAGGGTCCAGAAGACAACGATCCTACCACCTTCGGTTGCCAAAGTCGCGGACGCAGTGCGCTATGGTGGCGATGCAAATTCGAGAGGGTCAGGCAGGTTCGAGAGGGTCAGGCAGGTTCGAGAGGGTCAGGCACAAATTTTCGGCGTCTGCCGCAAAACGAAACAAGTCAGTTTGCCGCCGAAAAATTGAGCCAGCCCCTTGCCCCCGTGAACGGTTACCCATCTTTAACATCGCGGCAAACTTCCAGGCAAGGAGCTTAGCCGAGCATGGACTGAATGACTTCTTTTGCTTTCTCGAACGCTTCGGGTAACTTCGCCGGATCTTTGCCGCCTGCCTGCGCCATGTCGGGCTTGCCGCCTCCGCCGCCGCCAACGACCGGGGCAACTTCCTTAACCCAGTTGCCGGCACTCGCGCCTTGTTCAACAAGGTCACGACTGACGCCGGCTACCAGTGTTACTTTGGAATCTCCCTGGCTGGCTGCGAGCAGCACGGCGCTCGAATCTACCTTTTTTCGAATCTGGTCGATTAGTTGTCGCATGAGATTGGTGTTTCCGCCAGGAATTTCCGTGATCACGACGGACGCCGAGCCGATCTTCAGTGAATCCTGCAGCAGTGAGTCCGCAGAGAGATCACCAGATGCTGCCAGGTTTTCGACTTGTTGTTTCAGCGACGTAATATCCGCCTGCATGCTTTTGACGCGCTGGGCGACTTCGAAGAGTGGAACGTTTAAAGATCGCGAAAGTTCTTTCAGTGTAAATTTTGATTCGGCGACCGATAAAGGTGCGGCTTCTGCCAGCTGGTTCGCGGCGGATTTCGTTTCGTTGCCCGTTGAAAGCCACTTCTTCAGATCTTTCACACTCTGGCTGAGATTCTCGACAGCGCCCGATACCTGGTTGGGTTGCACGCCGAGAATTTCGGCGACTTGAGTTAGCTCGTTGGCAATGTTCTCGGCATACTCGGCAGCTTTGGCACCAGTCAGGGCGACGATGCGACGTGTTCCGGCGGAAACGCCTTCTTCGGAAATGATCTCAAATGTGCCGACCTGTTCGGTATTGTCGAGGTGGGTACCACCGCAAAGCTCTTTGCTGAACTCTCCCATCGACACCATTCGAACCGGATCCGGATACTTCTCGCCAAAGAGCATCATGGCTCCGGCAGCTCGGGCTTCGGCAAGCGGGACGGTTTTCCACTCAATCGGCGATTTGTCGGCGACTCGATCCGCGACATCGGAAGTGATCGCGGCCAGTTGATCGCTGTCGACCGGTGACATGTTGGTGAAGTCGAATCGCAACCAGTCATCATCGACCTTTGAGCCCTGCTGCTGGGCGTGACTGCCGAGGTTCTTCTGAAGCGCGTAGTGCATGATGTGAGTCGCCGAGTGAGCGCGGCGAATGCCATCACGCCGCGACAGGTCGACCGACGCTGTCACCGGAATACCGGGTTTTATCATTCCTGATTTCAGGTGACCGTGATGGAGAAAGACGCCGCCGTCTTTTTTCGTGTCTGTGACACAAAACTCGAAGCCGTCGCCCGTGATTGTTCCCTGGTCGCCGACTTGACCACCGCTTTCGCCATAGAATGGTGTCTTGTCGAGCACGAGCGTGATCGTTGCGTCTTCACCAGTGCCAGAGAAATCGTCGACAAGTTGTTCGTTGGCAATGATGAACTTCAGCTCGGCCGGTGAGTCCGTCGATTCGTAGCCAAGAAACTGCGATTCGTGTTGTGCCTTTTTGATGGTGTCGACGGGGCCTTTGGAATCCATGACGGCGTGCGAAAGTTTGCCAGACGCTTCGCCATGAGCGTCCATCGCGGTCTTGAATCCGTCCCAGTCAAATGCCAGTTTTTGCTCGGACGCCATGGCTTCGAATACTTCGGGCGGCACGCCATAGGTCTGATACAGCTCCGCGGCTTCGCCACCGTCGACTTTTGTCTTGTTTTGCGACTGCATATCGCCAAAGATCTTTTCGATCCTGGCAAGTCCTGCGTCGATGGTTCCGAAAAAGTTCTTTTCTTCACCACGGATAACGTCCTGGACACGTTCCACCGTTTCGGTCAATTCGGGATAGGGCGCCTTCATCTGTTCGACAACGGCCGGAACCAGTTGAAAGAGAAATGGCTCCCGCAAGCCCATCTGATGTCCGTCGAGAACAGCACGCCGAAGCAGTCGACGAATGACGTACTTTTCTTTTTGCGGTCCCGGATAAACGTTTTCATGGACCGAAAGGGCGCAGGCACGGATATGGTCAGTGATGCGGCGGAGGCGACGCCCGTCGTCCGAATCAGCAACGTACTTTCGGCTGCAAACTTCAGCGGCTGCATCGACGATCGGTTGCAGGATATCGATATGATAGTTGGTGTCGACGCCCTGAAGGACGGCGGCGGCGCGCTCGAGGCCCATGCCTGTATCAATATTCTTGCTGGGGAGCGGTTGTAAATTGTCTGGCGGATTTCCGACTCGATTGAACTGCGTGAAAACGAGATTCCAGATTTCGACTTCTTCCCCACCCTCCGGCGTGAAGAAGATTTCACTACACGGTCCGCAAACACCATCGGGCCCGTCGGTCGGTGCGCCGGCAGGCCAGAAGTTCTCGTACTCGTCCAGCCTCGAGATGCGATCAGCCGAAAGGCCAATGTCGTTTTGCCAGATCCCGAACGCCTCGTCGTCATCGAGGTATACCGTCACGGTCAGGCGATCGGCATCCATCCCTAACCATTTCTTGTCAGTCAGAAACTCCCATGCCCAGTGAATGGCGTCTTTCTTGAAGTAGTCGCCAAAACTGAAGTTGCCAAGCATCTCGAAGAACGTGTGGTGATAGGCCGTTCGGCCCACGTT
>CALHZT010000214.1 GCA_938040995.1 uncultured Pirellulaceae bacterium
GGACGGAGCCTCGCCCTCCCGCGCCGCTGAATCTCTTCAACGGGCGCGCACCGCGAGCCCACATCTTTCATTGGTTTTCTTCGCGAGGGTTCGAGAATCGAACCCTTTCTCAAATGTCTGATTCCAGCCGACATGCGAAGCATGCCTTGCGGAATCTGAAACTATTCTTTGACTTCGAACTCGGCGTCGACGACATCTTCGTCGGCTGCAGCTCCGGCATCAGCAGCAGCCTCGCCAGCTGCCTCTCCACCGGCGCTTTCCGTAGCCGAATTCTCATACAGGTTCTTGCTGAAAGCGTGGGAGACTTGCTCAAGCTCTTCAACCGCCGACTTGATCTTCTCCGCGTCCTCGCCCTTGGCGGCTTCGCGAGCTTTTTCAATCGCCTTGTTGAGTGGTTCCTTGTCGGAATCCTTGAGCTTGTCATCGTGCTCCTTCATCAGCTTTTCAAGCTGGAAGCACATCTGCTCTGCCTGGTTTCGCTGCTCGACAATTTCCCGCTTGGCCTTGTCGGCACCGGCGTTCTCTTCGGCTTCGCGACGCATGCGTTCGATCTCTTCCTCGGACAAACCCGAGCTGTCTTCGATCGTGACCGTCTGTTCCTTGCCCGTGCCGAGGTCCTTCGCAGCGACGCTGAGGATACCGTTCTGGTCAATGTCGAACTTGACTTCGATCTGTGGCATACCGCGAGGAGCCGGCGGGATTCCGTCGAGGTTAAACTGACCGAGCAACCGGTTATCCGTCGCCATTGGCCGCTCACCCTGGAAGACGCGGACCGTAACCGCACTTTGATTGTCTTCGGCGGTGCTGAACACCTGCTTTCGCTCCGTCGGGATCGTCGTATTGCGATCGACGAGCTTGGTCATCACGCCGCCCATCGTTTCGATACCGAGCGAGAGCGGAGTCACATCCAGCAGCAAGACGTCGGTGCGATCACCGGCGAGTACGCTACCCTGAATTGCGGCGCCAACGGCAACGACTTCGTCAGGATTCACGCCTTTGTGAGGGTCTTTGCCGAACACATCCTTGACGATTTCCTGGACGCGGGGAATTCGGGTCGAACCGCCGACAAGAACGACTTCGTCGATCTCGCCTGGCTTGAGCTTGGCGTCTTCGAGAGCTGCAATGACAGGCTTTTTGACTCGATCAAAAAGATCGTCGGCAAGTTCTTCGAATTTGGAACGTGTAATTGAAAGCTGCAAGTGCTTCGGGCCGGAGGAATCAGCCGTAATGAACGGCAGATTGACGTCCGTCGAAGCCGTCGAGCTAAGTTCCTTCTTGGCTTTTTCGCAGGCTTCCTGCAAACGCTGCAACGCCATCGTGTCATCACGCAAGTCGATGCCGTGCTCTTTCTTGAACTCGTCCGCGACATGGTGAATAAGGATCTCGTCGAAATCATCACCACCAAGATGCGTGTCACCGTTCGTGCTGATCACTTCGAAAACGGTGACGTCTTTTCCGTCGGCGCCGTCCGTACTCGCGACTTCGAGAATCGAAATATCGAACGTACCACCACCAAGATCGAATACCGCAATCTTTTCTTGCGATTTTTTGCCAAGCCCATATGCCAGTGCGGCCGCCGTCGGCTCGTTGATGATCCTGGCGACTTCGAGGCCGGCGATCTGACCAGCATCTTTGGTGGCTTGACGCTGCGAGTCGTTAAAATACGCCGGAACGGTGATGACTGCCTTGTTGACTTTGTGACCGAGATACGACTCGGCGGCTTCTTTCAGTTTGCGCAAAGTGATTGCAGAAACCTGTTGCGGCGTATGCTCTTCATCGCCAACCTTGACCTTTACGTAATCGTCAGCGCTTCCGACAACTTCGTAAGGCACCATTCGCTCTTCGGAAGTCACCTCGCTCTGCCGGCGACCCATGAATCGCTTGATCGAATAAACGGTCTTCGTCGGGTTGGTCACGGCCTGTCGCCGAGCCGGTTCGCCCACGAGCGTTTCGCCCTTGTCGGTAAACGCGACAACACTCGGCGTGAGCCGGTTGCCTTCCGGGTTGGGAATTACCGTCGGCTCGCTACCGTCCATGATCGCAACGACCGAGTTGGTCGTACCGAGGTCGATTCCAATGATCTTTTCGCCTGTAGCCATCCGATTCTCCTTGCTTTCCTGTCAGGCTCGAGGCCTGTTTTGCTGCTATTCTCTTTATTCGATCGCTGTCATACTCAGGCTTTTCGCACTGGGTTCTGAAGCGGTTTTGTTTTGTAGGATCGTATGTACCGCGTTGGACCCGAACCTGCTGGCATGCCCCATCGTCAAAACACTTGATGCTTTAATTTGGCGTAGCCAGCGGCGTTCCCACCCTAAAGCAAAGGTCGTGCCAGGACCGGAAACCTGTCCTGCGAATGAACGTAACCCTAAAAAATATAGCGATTTACGAGAACGGTGGATTTGATTTACGATTTGCCGTTCGAGCCAGCCGCCGGGGCCACTGCCATTTTGACACGTCCTGTTTTGAAAGAGTCGATTGATGGCGAAACGAAAGAAAAAGGCGACTTTGGCCAAACAGACTGCCCAAACCGCCAAGTCCAAATCCAGCTCCAAACCGCCAACCAAACCTGCTGCCTCCAAAGCGAAAGCCGCCGGAAAGTCAGCGAAGTTTGATCACGAAGCGCTACGCAAGTTGCGGGCGAAGCTGGAGCGTACCGATCGCGACTTACTTGACTTGCTGAATCGTCGAGCCGACGTGGCTGGCAAGCTCGCAGATCTTTCGATGTCGGCGCCGCCAAACACCAAGTCCGTCTCGAAAGGTGACGACGCTGCGGCACTGGACGTGCGAATCATCAACCAGCTGGTAGAGCAAAATAAGGGGCCGCTCACGTCGGACATGGTGAAGAGTATTTTTCGCGAACTCACCAGTGGATGTCGCGAACTGACAAGGACGACGAGAGTCGGTTTTCTTGGTCCGATGTACAGCTACAGCTACCTCGCTTCGCTGCAGCGATTCGGCAGCGCGTCCGATCTTGTACCGCTGGGAAGCATTGCGACGGTTTTCGAAGAAGTCGTTTCGAAGAATATTGACTATGGCATTGTGCCGCTGGAGAATAGCACGGACGGTCGAATCTCCGACACGCTGAAGATGTTTTCGCGAGTCGCAGTTCGAGTCAACGGTGAAGTCAACCTGAAGATTCATCACAACTTGTTGGCGAGCGGACCGCGCGCCGGGCTCAAGCGGGTTTGTAGCAAGCCGCAGGCTCTTTCGCAGTGCCGCGGCTGGTTGGCTGAGCATTTGCCATCCGTCGAGCTGGTGGAAACTTCCAGCACGACAGTCGCCGCAGAGATGGCATCGAAAGACGCAACGATTGGAGCGATCGCCAGCCGCGAAGCTGGTGTTCACTACGGCCTGGAGATTGCCGCCGCCAACATCGAGGACAACCAGAACAATGTGACTCGCTTTGCGGTGCTCGGCCAACAAGCTGGCCCCAGGACTGGCGACGACAAAACCGCCCTGCTCTTTCAGTTGAATCACAAGCCGGGTGCGCTCGCCGACATTCTCGCCGTATTCAAACGCGGCAAGCTCAATCTGACGTGGATCGAATCATTCCCGCTCCACGAGAAGAACAACGAGTACTTCTTCTTTGCGGAATTGCAGGGCCACGAAGGCGACTTAAAAGTTCGCAAAGCGGTAACCGCCATCACCAAGAAAACCCAGGTCCTCAAAGTCCTCGGCAGCTACGCCGCCACACCAGTCGTTTAAGAAAGTGTTGTGAAGTTGCCGGTCGGCGGGAGGGCGAGGCTCCGTCCGAGCCGCCGGGTTGGAAGTTGAGATGTACGTCCCAACTGAAACGAACGTTGCAAACTGAAGTGCAGGCTTGTGCCGTCGATGGTTCGATTGCGCTCAGTACTTCTTTACCGTCGCTTTCGCATGATAACGCACGCAACGCACCCAACAATCAACAGCATCACCCCGCCCGGTTCTGGCACGTTCTGAGCCGTATCCGAACTCGTGAACTTGTTCTCATTCCAGATGTTGAAGTCGGATGCATCAATGGATGCATCACCATTGAACTCGCCTTCGCACCAAGCGGTGCTCGTCGTGAACTTGTTCTCGTTGAAGATGTTGAAATCAGATACATCAACCGATCCGTCAAGGTTCGCGTCGCCCAACCTGATCGGACCGCCAAGTCCAAGAGCCGTTCCCGCTTCGGCTAACCACGCATCGCGATCGTCGAGACTGACGATTCCATCACCGGTCAATTCAAATGGCAATTCGTCGCTGCCCGCCGCAATCGCGGCCATCATGGCATCGATATCGGTACAGTCGTAGACTCCGTCGTCATTAAAGTCGCCGTGCATGTTGTCCGACCCAACACCAAACTCATGAAACAGTGAAGTGAACGATGCGCCCTTATACGCCATCGCAAACGTCTCGACGTACAATTGCGTCTCCTCAATTTCCAGGGTCCTAATATCATTCAAAAAGCCATCATCGAACCCCGCCTGCATTTCTATCTCGCCAATAAGATTGTAATTTCCTGAGACCGGGCTGGTTCCCGAATACAACCGCGTCTGCACCTGCAACTCGGCTGAAGGATCGGTTGCATCGAACAGGTAGTTGAAATTGAAATTGCCATTCGATGTCAATGCAAACTCGTTGAACGGCTGGCCATTCGATTCGATGCTGTAGCCAATGCGGAACATAATGGCGTCGTTTTCGTAAGTGCTACCTGAAGGCATCGGCTGTCCCATATCGACCTCGCGAGCCCCCAGGAACATCCAGCTATCCAGGTTGTTCTGCCACTGAACGCCGTAGTCCGGTGACTCGAATATCCCTGAATTGAGGTGTATCCCGAAATCGGCAGGAGCGCGATATGGGACGATAGAAGGCGAGCCGAGATCGTAGCCGAAAAGGCGACCCGTTATCCACGGGCCAAGCTGCGTCGAGCCGTCATACGAATACTCATCAACCGTTAGCCCGCTGACCGTGTACCCTTCTCGCGTCAACGTTGGCATCGTCGTCTGCATCTCTTCCAGGGTCACCTGGAATTCTGGCGGCGCATATGCCGGCTGGATCAAGGCCGCTTCTTCACGTGTGAGCCCGGACTGTGCGACCCAGTCAAGAAAGACGCCGCCCCGTATTTCCGGAATGTAGACAAGGTTATTCGACTGGACGATTTCCGCGACTTCCGCATCCCAACCGTCCCGATGCATTAGATAACCAACGGCACAATGCGTCCCGTTCCTGTCCACGAAAATCGGCACCGCCCTTTCCCCCTGCCCTTCGTTCAGCGGAAATGTTCCAGTCGCCATATACTCTCGCAGGCGGGCAATCTGCTTCTCACGATTCTCGCGAAGCGTGCGCAATAACGCGGCTCGCTCTACACCGATCGTGTTGGCCGTATTGACTTGAGCCCGCGACGCAGCCGATGCCAGACTCGCTTCGCACTGCGATTCGAGAACCGCCAGTACTTCGCGAAAATGATCCTTCAACTGTCGATTTATTCCGGCAGCCGTAAGATCAGCATCCCAACGATCGGGCCCCAGAAAAGCGGAGCGCAAACTTTGATCTGCCAAACTTCGATCTGTCAAACTTTGATCTGCGCTTCCACTCGCGGCGAAGAGTATCGAAAGGAAAAAACAGAGCAACAACGCGACTCGAAAACTGGACATTGAATCGTCTCCCTTCGGTACGGTGCGGTGCGAGAAGTCTCCTGACGTCGCAATATGACTTTACCCGTCAGCAAAGTCAACGAAACTTACGACTTGAACAAAACTCACGACTTCAACCGTCAATGGTGACAAGGTGCGGACCCTCGTTCGCATCGAAAGTCAAAAACATTGCCCCGTCGCGGCAATAGTCCTGCATGATTTTGTGGAACAGCGGATGTTCCGTCGGCCACGGGAACGCATACACGAGATCGAAATCCCGGATCTCCATATCGAGGTCATCGTACCCGGCGGGCAAATCGACAGCCGTGCGATGCACATCGGCTTTGTCAGGATCCCATTCGAAATCGTTCGGAATGAAACTGCCATGCGCGAACTGGGCATCCGGTCCGTACTTCTTCGCAAAGCCGCGAGCGTGATCGACCAGCTCCTCTTCTGCCTCGATCCCATACGCGTCGAAACCCATGCGGCTGGCCATGATCGTGATGACTCCAAGTCCCGATCCCCATTCGAGAAACGTGAATGCCCGATTTCGCAATCGGGCGAGCAAGTCGTAAATGGCCAGAAAGTCAGCGCTGACATAGCCCTGATACGCATCGTTGCCATGATTCTGTTCCCACAGCTCCTGAGCATCTGCCCACAGCAGCGCGAACTCGGGAACCAGTCGCCGGTCCGGGTCGCAGGAATCTGCGTTTAATAAATCCCTCAGGTCAATGATTTGAGATCTGTCAGGCATGATGTTGATCAAGTGGAGCGAAGGAGGTTCGAACTCCCGACCTCTGCATTGCGAAAACAACGACCACCACTCGCTGACTTGAGCTTCAAAGTGGAAATGAAGCCGACTGTTTAGACAATATCGTCTTTCTCAATAGTGTTCAATCACTATCAACTCAAATCAATTCGCAGCGACTTAGGGCGGTACATTCAAGGTTATGCGGTACAAAAGCGGTACACGGCGGTACGCAACTATCTCTAGCCGCCAGCGTGGCTCTCTGGTGTTGCGTTTTGTTGAGAATGGCGATTGCCCAGCACAAGAGAGCGTGCTGTTAGAAACGATTCTGGG
>CALHZT010000215.1 GCA_938040995.1 uncultured Pirellulaceae bacterium
ACTGAAAAAACAATCGCTTCAACATTCCCTCGAAGACAAGCATCCAATCATTCGCTGCTAGCCAGCAGCGAGTCCAGCCCAATCACGATGAACCGCGAACGAAGCGCCAGCCTGGCAACGGACTTGTGTGGTACGATGAGCCGCAAGCGGGAGGGTGGCAAATAGCGCGTCTGAGTCGAGGTCAGAACTACAACCGCCAGGAGATGAACGTCAGCACGACAAACAGAATGGCGAGAAAGCTGAGGATCCATGCGGCGAACCGGCCGGCGTGCTCCAGAATTGGAAACATCAGCTCGTGGCGAGTCGCACCGTAAACGAGACTGATGGATGCGATCAGGGGCACCGCATACCACAAGCGATTGAGTTCGGCGAAAAGGATCAGTGCGGGTAGATCAGGCATTCGTCGGCTCGCTTTCTTCCGTCACATTTTCATCCATCGCATTCTCGGCCGTCGCATAAGTCGTTCCGAACATCGAATCGAAGACACTACCGATCAGGCGGTTCAATGATCGAGCCACATAGAACCCGGCAAAACCGCCACCGATCGCATACAGAAACGACATCCAACGATTGTTGTCCTCCAGCCGGTACTTGATCGTCATCGCGGCGACGACACCAAGGATCATCGCACCGGTCTCGAACGCACCGCCGAACGATTCCCGTAACGTGTACATCAATCCCGACTGATGCGACTGGTTCGCTTGCAACTGCCTTGTCTGGCTTTCCGGTAACGTAAAGCCTGGCCCGGAAAAGGCATCAAACACTGCGAGCAGGTTGAGCAACCCGGCCACCATCGTGAACAGCGTGCCCAACTCGAAAAAGAACCCGAGCTTGCCATGCCAGTCGGCTTTTTGATCGTGAGTCGATTCGTGATTCTTGTCAGGGAAGATCTCCGGCGGTGCCATTTTTCCATCGAAGAATGGAAGGGGGACGAAGCTTTGTGCAAGCGCCGGAAGTGCAGGCAAGCCAACATGCATCTGCAACAGGTACTCGTAGCGCATGTCCTGTTTGCGAAACGATGCATAGACAACATGCCCGTCGCCCATCGCCAGTCCCCAGAAGTACGTCACGAGGATGCAGGCCATGAACAGGACGGCTTTGCCATAGCGGCCCTGATAAAGATGCCCGGCACCCGGCCAAAGCCAGGCGAGCATGGCTGCGAATCCACGGTTCTTCAGATCAACGGGGACGGGATCAAACCGTGAGGTCGTTGGAGACGACTCAGTATTCATGAAAGCTTAGGCCGGGGGGAGAGTTAATTTCTGACGTGGCATGTGCTACCAATTCTAGCGGACCCCAAGTCGCCAGCCATAGCCCGAAACCACTCCAGCCGCCAAAGCTGCCGGTATTTGATCGCGTGATTTCCAATACGTGCGTTTCCGCTTGTCGGTTCGCTGGCGAAGCATCTACACTCTCGCCCCCGATCGAACCGGGCAACGACAGAAACAACCGGCTGTGTAGGAGATTCATGAAGCGTCCGTTGCAACATTGCGTAATTCGTCTGGCACTCGCCTGCCAGATGGTGGTGCTGATTTTCATTGGATTTCAGCTGTCGCAATGCCATGCGCAGGCGCCTCAGTCATCGGGCTCTGCACCAGCCACCAATCAGGATTCCGGCGTCGAGATCATTATTTCCGATTTGCCAGAGTCGCCGGTGCCAGATTTCTCCGGTCCTGTGACACTCGGCCAGAATCGATACGTTGATCTGCAGGCGACAGAGGCAGAAAAGGCGGACGATTCGGATGAGTTGCTTGTGGAGTCCGTTGCTACGCCACCGCCGCTATCGAACCCACCGCCGCGACCGAATTCGCCGATTTCGCCGATTCCAACCTCGACGCCTCGCCCAGAGCCGAAGCATCCCAAAGCAGACCGATTCAAAAACGCCTCCGCCAACCATCCGCAAGCGTCCGGCAATCCGGTTCCGATGAGCAAGCCACCTGGCACCGGCGACTTTCGCCAGGTCGCGTTGCCGATTCCTGTCACGTTGAAAGGCGCACCGACCGACCCGGATGCCGAGGCGGTTATCATCGTTTGTCCGCCGGATTTTTTGACCGCCTTTGCACCGTGGATTGAATACCGACAAAAACAGGGATACCACATCGTGCATGTCGACGGCCGACTTACGTCCGTGGAAATTTTGTCGACGATCCGGAAGTATGCGATCCGCAAGCCAGTCAGTTACGTTGTGCTGGTTGGCGACGCCGATCTACAGATGGCTCTTTACCCGGCGATTCGAAAGGTAAGCGTGCCGACGTTTGTGGTCGCGTCGGAGATTAACGCGGAACTTGGCGTTGAAGGACACATTGCGACCGACAATCCGTACGGAGATCTCAATGGTGACTTTGTGCCAGATGTTGCCGTCGGGCGGATCAGTGTGGACACGCCGGAGCAACTTTCGCTCGTGGTAAAGAAGATCATCGATTACGAATCAATGCCACGGTCGGGCGAGTGGCGACGGTCGATTCAGCTGGCGGCGGGCGTCGGCGATTTTGGCTTGATCGCCGATACGATTATTGAAACGGCAGCCAAAAAGCTTTTGACCGACGGCATTCCGCCAGAGTATCGGACGACGGTGACTTACGGAAATTGGCGGAGTCCGTTTTGCCCCGACCCGCGGCTGTTTCGCGAACACATGCTGATGCAAGTCGAACGCGGTTGCCTGTTCTGGGTGTACATGGGGCACGGTCGGGCCCGGCGGCTGGACCGGTTTCAGGTTGGCAATCTGTTGATTCCAGTCCTCGAAGCCCAGGATGCGCGGCGGTTTCGTTCAAGTCATGGGATGCCGATCGCGGTCATGCTCGCGTGTTATACCGGAGCGTTTGAACAACCAAGAGACTGTCTGGCGGAAGAGCTGTTGCGAGTCCCCAATGGGCCGGTCGCCGTGTTGGCTTCTTCGCGAGTCGCGATGCCGTACAGCATGTCCGTGCTGGGGACGTCGTTGATGGAGTCGGTGTTTCGGGATCCGCCAACGGGTACAGTTGGAGCGAAAGGAAAGGCTGGCAAGTCGTCGGGCAAGTCGTATCGCGTGCTTGGCGATGTCGTCCTTTCCGGGAAGCGGGCGCTCGCGTCACAAGCCGCCGTTGGAAAGAATCGCAAGCTGATGGACTCGCTCGCCAAGACACTGAGCCCGACGAAGGAAAAGCTGCCGGTTGAGCGTCGCGAGCATACGCTGATGTTCAATCTGCTTGGCGATCCACTACTGCGAATTCAGGTACCCCGGCGGCTGGTGGTGTCGGCCGATGAATCGGCGAGTGCGGGCGAGACGATTACCATTCGCGGCAAGAGTCCCATCTCGGGTCGATGCGTCGTCGAGCTTTGCTGCCGGCGCGACCGACTTACCTTTGACCACACACGTCGCCGAAATCTCGCCGGCGGTCATGAAGATCTTGTGGCAATGAACCAGACTTACGCCCAAGCTAACAATCAAACGTGGGTGCGGCGAAACGTGGATGTGCGAAAAGGTGCGTTTGCCGTCGACGTTCAATTGCCGGTTGGTGCGAAGGGCCCCGCGCACGCTCGCGTGTTTGTGGAAAGCGGAAAAGACATGGCACTCGGATCGACGGATCTCTATATCCGCCAGGCCGGTGACAAAAGTGGATTGCGAACGTCGAACGCGGATCGGTAGTCGCCTGAGCGTGCCTGCATTGGCTGATGCTGACAGCCGGGAACAAGGTCTGGCTACTTGAGAGAGCCAAACAGCCTCGTTGCATTAGTGAAAAATGACAAGTGACAAATGAAAAATGAAAATTTGGAAGGAGCTACCGAACGCACATTTCCATTAGCGTTAATTTGCGTCCATTCGCGGTTCTCAAATGCCAGTCTCAAAGGATTGGTCTTCGGATGACCCGACCATTGCGTCGAAACGAAAAATCCTCAAACTGACCTAAGTTGCACACTTGTGTTGCCATTCGACCTGGTCGCATGTGGACACTCGACAAAAGGCCAGTCATTTCAACGGAATAATTGAAACCAGATAGCGAAATAAACCATGTCTGATACACGTACCGAACGCGATTCCATGGGCCCCGTCACCGTCCCGGCCCAAGCTTACTACGGCGCTCAAACGCAACGAGCCGTCGAGAACTTTCCGATCTCTGGCTGGGCATTGCCGCCTGAGCTAATCTCTGCGATGGGCTACGTCAAACATGCCTGTGCGGTTGCGAATCGCGACCTCGGCAAACTGACGGGCACCGGCAAGAACCCGCTCGATGACAAACAAGTCGAGTGTCTCATGTCGGCTTGCATGGAAGTCGCCGAAGGAAAACTCACGAGCGAGTTCCCAATCGACGTCTTTCAGACAGGCAGCGGCACGTCCAGCAACATGAACGTGAACGAAGTAATTTCAAACCGCGCCGTGGAGCTCGCGGGAGGAGATCGCTTCAGCGCGGACAAGCCGATCCACCCGAACGATCACGTTAACATGGGTCAAAGTACGAACGATACGTTCCCGACGGCGATCCATGTTGCTGTCGCAATGAACATTCAGCAAAAGCTGATTCCGGCGCTGAAGCAATTGGCGGCTGAACTGCGCAGCAAAGCCGAAGCTTGGGACAAGATCATCAAGATTGGCCGCACGCACCTGATGGATGCGACTCCATTGCGGTTGGGTCAGGAGTTTGGAGCGTTTGCCCGGCAGCTCGAGCTGTCGGTTGGTCGCGCAGAAGCCGCTAGAGACGCAGTCCTTGAACTGCCGGTCGGCGGAACGGCCGTTGGATCGGGAATTAACACCCATCCGGAATTCGGCAGTCGCGTGAGTGCCGAGCTTGCCAAACAGCTAGATATTCCCTTCGTCGAAGCCGTCGATCATTTCGAAGCCAACGCCCAGCGGGATGGCCTCGTGGAATGTCACGGTCAGTTGCGCACCATTGCTACGACCTTGTTCAATGTCAGCAACAACATCCGCTGGTTGGGCTCGGGCCCACGTTGCGGATTTTATGAGGTCAAGCTTCCTTCGATGCAACCGGGAAGCTCGATCATGCCGGGTAAAGTCAATCCTGTCATGTGCGAGAGCATGATGCAGGTGGCAGCTCGAGTCATGGGGAATGATCAAACCATTTCATTCAGCGGTGCAGCTGGTGGCAATTTCCAGTTGAATATCATGATGCCAGTCATGGGGCAGACGACACTGGAAAGCGTGATGCTGCTCACAAAGTCAGCCGCCGCGTTTGCCGACTTTTGCATTAAGGATATGGAGCCGAATCCGGAAGCGTGCGAAGCCGCTGTCGAGCAAAGCCTCTCCATGGTTACCAGCCTGAACCCCTATATCGGTTATGAGAAAGCCTCTGCCATCGCCAAGCACTGCTTCAAATCCGGCGAGACGATTCGTGAGCACTGTGAGAAGGAAGAGATTCTCGGCGCCGACGATCTGAAAACGGCACTTGATCCGTGGCGAATGACCGAGCCGCAGGCTTAAAGCGCGTCCGGCATTGGTGATTACCTCATGATTGCCATCGCGATACCAGATGGACGCGATGGCATTGATAGCGAGGTGTCCAACAACCTTTGAGCGTGTGTGTTGTTCAAAACAGTGAACAGAGGGGGACTTTCGCGATTACGTTCTCTGCCTGACCGCGGTCTTTTGAATGCCCCGGATACGCTTGCGAGAGGGGTTTTGCTAACGATTTGCCAACGTCGTGGTATTGGCGTGGATGCAAGCTGGTGGAACGTGTGTTTTTTTCGCCAGAAATTGCCCAATGCCTAAAAAAAGTGACCTTCCCCGGCCCTATCATTCGATTAAGATTCAGGGTTGATCCTGACCTGATCTAACCCCTTGGGGGACCGACTGGCGTTCTCAATTGACTCGCACCCGTTGGTGAAGTTTGACAATTGAGACCAGTCAACAACGTCGCCCGAGGAGTGTTTCAACTCTTGGAACGCGCACCTCCCCGACAGAGCGGCAAGACAACATCGCTGTTGAAGTAATTCAGCGGCTTTCATCGACTGAAAGGATGTCGATGGATCGTCTTGAAATGTCGAAGGAAATTCCCGCGAGAAGCGACATCCACGCGATGTCGAAACGATGCGGGAACAACACAACGAATGGACGCGTGGTCAGGCACAGGACCGACGCGGACGGAAGTAACGACTGACAATTTCCGGTGAGCGTTTCACCGGGTGAACGATAACTGTTTATTTACATTCCTGAAAAACTTTTTGTCACTAGCGTAACAATGAACCTTCAAAAGCTTCGAAACATTGGTATCTCGGCTCATATCGACTCCGGTAAAACGACCCTGAGTGAGCGCATCCTTTTCTACGGTGGACGCATCCACAAAATTGAGGACGTTCGAGGCGGAGGTGACGGAGCCACCATGGATCACATGGAGCTCGAGAAGGAACGTGGTATCACGATCACGAGTGCTGCGACTTCGCTTAAGTGGGAAGACTTTGATATCAATCTGATTGATACGCCAGGTCACGTTGACTTTACGGTCGAAGTCGAACGATCTCTTCGCGTACTCGATGGAGCAGTTCTTGTCCTCTGTGCCGTTGGTGGTGTGCAGAGTCAGTCCATGACCGTCGATCGCCAAATGAAGCGCTATCACGTGCCACGCCTGGCATTCATCAACAAGATGGATCGCACCGGTGCCAATCCCGACAGCGTTGTGGAGCAAGTCCGCAGCAAGCTGGGTTCGGACGCCGTTCTCATGCAGATTCCGATTGGTGAAGAAGAAGACTTCGAAGGCGTCGTCGATCTGCTGACTATGAAGGGCTACTACTTCGATGGTGCCAACGGTGAGAATGTCCGCATCGAAGATATCCCGGCCGAACTCGCAGACAAGGCCGCTGAGTACCGGGCTGCAATGCTCGAGTCGCTATCCATGTATAGCGATGATCTGATGGAGAAGCTTCTCGGTGAAGAAGAGATCACCGAAGAATTGCTGCATCCAATCATTCGAAGTGCCGTCATCGAACAGGAATTCACACCTGTGTTCCTCGGGACTGCCTTCAAGAACAAGGGCGTTCAGCCGCTTCTCGATGCGATCACCCGCTACCTTCCTTCGCCTCTCGACGTCGAGAATGTCGGCAACGATCCAAACAGCGAAGAAGAAGGCGCAAAGATGAAGCTGGAATCGGACAATAGCAAGCCGCTTGTCGCGATGGCCTTCAAAATTACTGACGACGAGTACGGCCAGCTGACCTACACCCGCGTGTATCAGGGCAAGATCGAAAAGGGCGGTACCTACTTCAATCAGCGAACTGGTCGCAAAGAGCGATTCTCCCGAATCGTGAAAATGCACTCGGACAAGCGTGAAGAAATCGACGAAGCCGTTGCTGGCGACATTGTCGCCATCATGGGTGTCGACTGTGCCAGTGGTGACACTTACTGCGAAACAGCCAAGTACTGCAACCTGGAAAACATCTTCGTTGCGGATCCTGTTATCAAGGTTTCGATCGCTCCGGCATCGCGAGATAACTCTGACAAGCTGAGTAAGGCTCTGCAGCGTTTCCGTAAGGAAGATCCAACCTTCCACGTGATGACCGACGAAGAAACCAACGAATGTGTGATCGCCGGAATGGGCGAGTTGCACCTCGAAGTTTACGTCGAGCGAATCAAGCGTGAGTACAAGGTCGAAGTCGAAACGGGTCCACCAAAAGTGAGCTACCGTGAATCTGCGACCAAGACGATCGAGTTCAACCACAAGCGAAAGAAGCAGACGGGTGGTTCCGGTCAGTACGGTCACATTGTTGGTTCGATCGGTCCAATGCCAGAAGAAGAGCGGGAAGAAGCCGAGGGCTCGGAATTGTTGTTCAACGACAACGTGACCGGTGGACGAATTCCAAAGAACTTCATTCCGGCGATCAAGAAGGGCTTTGCCAACATGATGGCCAAGGGACCGGTTGCCGGTTACCCCGTGGTCAGCATCAA
>CALHZT010000216.1 GCA_938040995.1 uncultured Pirellulaceae bacterium
GGCGAGGCAACGAGTCCTTGAAGCTAATCTAATGCGAGCGGCGGCTCTCTCGCCATTCGCCTGAAGCCCAATATTGCTCAAACGACATTTTGGCACGCGATGGGTTTAGCCCCATGTTTAAACGAGGGGCAAGTTTTGAAATCACACACGGTCGGCCTCGAAGACGCGAAAGGATGTAGTCTCGGTCGAAGTCAATTTTTAGTATTGCGAAGACGAAGTAGAACCGCGAATAAACGCCAATGGACGCAAATGAAACCAGAATTTTCATTCGCGTTTATTGGCGTTCATTCGCGGTTGAAAATCCGGGAAACAGTCCCGCGCAGGCGGGAATCCATTGAATCGGATTGGCTTTTTGATGCAGGGAAAGACGTTGAGCGTTAATACGCTTCGAGTGGGTCCCCGCGTTCGCGGGGAAGACGGCTATAGGCCGTCAATTGAGTCGTCATGAGCGGAGATTTGACACTAATTGATCGAACGATCCTAACCAGTGAAAACTGGATTGAGCAGGACCAAAGCCGGCAAAATAGAGGACTCGTAGCCTCGCCCACTACAAAACAAAGGGCTCGTAGCCTCGCCCACTACAAAACGAACGCCACCTGGCGTCGTTAACTAACTCAGGACGCAAATTCCTTTGCTACTGAAAGTGCGACAGTACAATGGAGTTGGAGTATCGTCCCTCCGCCCTCATTCTCCCATCACACTGCCAACCTATGCAAAATAGACATATCACGAGATCGGTTTGGTTTGCGGCAATGCTTTGGGCTGGCATCGTGACGACCTCTCACGCGACCAGCAATGTCTGGCTCGATTTCAACGCAAACTGGTCGCTGAATCTCGCAGCGGCCGCGAATTCTGCGGGCGTGCCGTTCTTTGACGCTACCGAAGTCGCAATGGTCGAAGATGACATCACCGCAGCCATGAACCTGGCGTTTGAAGATTTTGATGTCGCCTTTTTCACCGACGATCCCCTTGGCTCGAGAGAGCGAGTCAATTTCGGAGCCGTAACGACGGCCACGAACACGCTCGGGCAAACAGGCCTGGACTACTTTAATATCTCCGTCAGTGAACAGGCTGTTTTCGCCGCAAACTTTGGTTTCATCCTCGAAGCCACTGACTCACGAGAAACCCAGATCGCGGAAATCACAACCGCGCTCGCGGGAACGGCGGCTCATGAACTCGGGCATGCGATGGGACTTCCGCATCATTACGCCTATAGCGATCCGCGGATCACTCCGGCGACTTATTCAAACACGATGGGATTTCAAAACCAGTACCTGATGGCGACGGGACCAACAGGATTGATGGAACTCGGCCGCGAAACGACTCGTACGTTCTCGCCATGGTCAAAATTGCGACTGGAATCAAACGGGCTGACTTCGAATTCTGTTTCGCGCCCTGAGGAGTCCGATGTTGGCGAAGTCGGAGAAGATATCGCAACAGCGTTCCCACTGGAAATGCAGGCTTACCAGTCGGTTAATGCTACGGCCGGACTTTTTCGGGGAACGATCAACAACGAGCTCGATGTTGACTACTTTGAAATCACGGTCGAGGAGACTTCCCTTTTTACTGCCGAACTGTGGACAGGCGGTGGATTTTTTGACTCAACGCTCACATTGTTCGACAGCAACGCAGATCAGATAGCGTTCGCAGACGATGTTACTTTTAACAGCAGTTCCTATGACCAGGGCGGAACAAGCGGCGGAAATGCACCGTACCTGCTGAACATCCCCGTCGAGCCGGGAACGTATTTTCTCGAAGTCGCCGCCGTCGGCTCACTCATCCCGTTTGCTGACACCTACGATTTAACTACCGGGCTATTCCCACAACTGGCTGCTGACTTTAACAGCGATGGTTCTCTTGATTGCGGAGACATTGATGCGCTAATCCAGGAGATTGCTTCGGGTGGTGCCTCATTGGACTTCGATCTCAATGGCGATGGGATGGTTGATCTGGCGGATCGGGATCAATGGCTGGCAGATGCGGGTGGCCAGAACCTGTCGTCCGGGAATCCATATATCCCAGGTGATGCCAATCTCGATGGTGCCGTCGATGTAACTGATTTCAACGTGTGGAATGAGAACAAGTTCACCAAAACATCAGGCTGGTGCTCCGGTGATTTCAATGCAGACAGCTCCGCCGATGTTTCGGACTTCAACATCTGGAATCAACACAGATTCACGGCTGCGGACTCCCTCCGGTCGGTTCCGGAACCAACGTCAGCGGTACTGACTCTCTTCGGCGTCGCCTTCCTGGCGGCGGGCGTGCGGCGCCACGCTCTGTAACGAGATTCACCAGCCGGACGTACGAATCGCCTCACAAGAAACGGCGGCTTGTAGGGGTTTCGCCATCAAAGCACAAAGTCATGGCGACTGCACATTCGCGCCAGCCCTTATCGCCGTCAATTGCTTGTGTTTCACGCGGGGGAAGGATACCGTGGAATGTAGAACAGACGGGCAATCTACAACTGAAAAGACACCAAAGATGTCGTTTAACATCTCCAATCTGGGTGCAATCCTTTCGAAGCAACTCGCGAGCGGATTTTCTCGCAATCGCCACGCAAAGACGAATCAGTTTCGGCTGGTTGGGGGCGAGTCGCTTGAGACGCGGCGCATGCTTACCTTCGATCCGACTCCGTTCGAGCAGGCGATGCTCGAAAGCATCAATCGCGTGCGAGCCGATCCCCAGGCGGAACTGGATGTCCTTTTCAGCAGTACCGATCCGCTGACGGCTTTTGATCCATCCACACAGCGCGCGATCGACTTCTTTGACGTCGATCGAACGACACTGCTGAATCAGTGGAGCCAACTGGAGTCCGCGGCTCCACTCGCGTGGAATGAAAATCTGATTGATGCTGCCACGACGCACAACGAACTGATGAGATCGGCTGATTCCCAGTCGCATCAGGTTCCGGGCGAGGCCGGCCTGGGGGATCGAATCCGCGCTGCCGGATATCAATTGACCCGAGCCACCGAGAACGTCTACGCATTTGCGGCAAACCACATTCATGGCCATGCCGGATTTGTCGTCGATTGGGGCGATGGCCCCGGCGGTATCCAGTCCCCAGCCGGACATCGAAACAATATTCTGGATGACCAGGTCACCGAAGTCGGCATCTCTGTAATCAGCGACAATAACGCGGCGACTTCCGTTGGGCCGAATCTGATCACTCAGGACTTTGGGAATCGAAGAGACTATACACCGCAGATTCTCGGCGTTGTCTACGAGGATGGAAATAGCAACGGAATTTACGATCCGGGCGAGGGCTTCGGGCAGCTTGATATCACGATTGTTTCGCGGACAGGTGAAACTTATACGACGCAAACGCTGTCTGCTGGTGGATATCAACTGGAAGTCCCCCGCGGCATTTACGAAGTCCGACTGGAAGGGTTTCCGGTGGCGGGAACCATGGTCGTTGGCAATGTTGAAATGGAAGGCGAAAATGTCAAAGTCGATTTTCAGCTTGGCACGACGGGAAACATCGCTCCATTCGCCGTCGCGGATGCAGCCAACGCAATCGAGGGTTCCTCGACCACGATCAACGTGCTCGTGAATGATGTCGCTCCATCGGGAACACTGGTTTCCAACAGCGTGGCGATCGTAAATGCGGCCAGCAACGGCCTGGCTGAGGCCAATCAAAACGGGCAAATCATTTACACGCCCAACCCCGGATTTACGGGCACCGACACATTCAGCTACACCCTTCGAGACAGCAACGGAGCAACGTCGAATGCGGCGACCGTCACGATTACCGTTGAAGCCAGTCGCGGAAATACGGCTCCCGCGGCGAATGATGATTACGTCGCCAGCGTGAACGGAGCCACTGTCAGTATCCCGGTTCTCAACAACGATTCGGATTCCGGTTCGAGCCTTTCCGGTGGGAACATCGAGATTGTCAGCCAGTCGCCAAATGGTTCCGCTGAGGTTGTCGGCAATTCCATCCGGTATACACCTGATTCGGCATTCACCGTGGGCGTCGATACGGTGACGTACCAGGTCTCCGATAGCGAAGGCGCTTCCTCGAACGCGACAGTCAGCATCTATCGTGTATTGTCGAGTGCTGCCTGGCAGAATCCAGTCGACGCACTCGATGTCAACGGAGACGGTACCGTTTCTCCACTGGATGCCTTGCTGGTGATCAACAACTTTGACGCCTCACTCAGTTTCCCGTCAACAACACCAACCTTGTCCGGTGGTCCGCCACCATTCGTGGACGTCAACAACAACGGCACCGTTTCGCCGCTCGATGCCCTGCTCGTGATCAACGAGCTCAATGACGCTACGCCTCCACCGGCATCTTCCCTGAGCTTCCAGGCGATAATTGACAGCGACGATTTCGAGGAAGAAGAACTCAGCGCGATCGACCAGATTTTCTCGACGCTGTAACCAACATCCTAACCGTTCACGCCGGCAAGGGTTTGGCTGGGGTGTTGTAAATTCGATATTGCGTGGCGTTTGTGCTCACGCCAGATTTATTGCAGCCGTTTGCCTGACCTCGGCCGCTCGCCCCAAGCAAACCTCCTCCGACGCAGTGGTGTCATGCGAAGAATGAGCAGGGCATACCACGCGCGCGTTCAACAGGTAACAGCGAGAGCGGAGATTGCCACCCTCCCTTTCGAGCCTCAGCGAGAATTCTGGGAGGGTCGGAGCCTAAGCGACGGGGAGGGACGGCTTGGATTGTTGGATACCTGCTGCGACTGAGCCGGATGAACTGCGGATTTCAAGCGTCGCAATTTGCGAGCGAAATGGCCGTGCTGGTTTTAATGAAAAATGACAAGTAACAAATGAAAAGTGCAAATTGAAATAGGACGCGTAGGTGACGCGACTGGCGAGCTCAAATTGTACGTATCAATAGGAAACAGCTAGAAGTTTTTGGCTGTCCCCTCCCCGTCGCTTAGTAGGCGTTGAAGCACGACTGCGATTTCCTGTAACCCGGCAGGATGATCGACCGCGAATTGTTTTTCTGGCTGGTTTTCTGGCCAAAGCCAGCGACTTTCGTTGAACAGGCTTTTCATTTCATCGATGTAGCAGGGAAATGGCGGCCCGGCTTTTTCCTTGCCCGATTGCATGAATAGCGCAAACAGCTTCCCGCCAACCTTTACATGGTTCGCCAATCGTTCTTCGTAAGCAGTCCGATGCCCGGGATCAATCGCGCAAAGACACGTCTGTTCGTAGACCGCGTCGAACGTTTCGCTGCTGGCGAAGTTGAGAATATTTTCCTGGAGAACTGCGGCAACGAGATTGTTTTCCGCCAAACTGCGAGCCAGTTCCTGAACGGGCGCCTCGGCGAAATCGATTGCCGTCACCTCAAAGTCGCGAGATGCCAATTCGACGACTTCATGCCCACGACCGCAGCCGGGCACCAGAATCCGGCACGGCTGCAATTCTTCGTTTTCCAGCCAATGCAGCAGCGCAGGACTCGGCTCGCCCCGATCCCAACCAGTCTCACCAGCTACGTAGCGGCGTTGCCAATTGTCGCTATCTAACTTTTCGCCGTCCAGTTTGTCGCTGCTGCCACAACAGGAACGGGACTTGTCGATTGGTTGATCATTCACGCTTTACTCTCCATTCACCATAGCAATGCTCAAGCGGCCGCCTTATACAGACCAGAAGCTCTTTCAATACCTGAATCCGGAAGTTCGTAGTACCGCCTTCAGGACAATTCTGCTCAATCGAGCGAAGCTCGTCGGCGAGCCGGCTGCGTCAGCTGCCGGGTGCTCAGGGCGGTCCGAATACTCATTGCCGACACCTTGGCGCGGCCGGTTGAAAGCTTGCACGCTGATTACAAATTTACCAGCCATCAGAGATGCCACCACTTCATGGTATCGATTTCGAACGGGCAACTCAGGTCGACCTGGTCTACAACGCGCGATCATCGAGCCACAACACCCGGCAACTGACGCAGCCGGCTCGCCTGAAACCAATTGAGCAGTATTGGCTTTTAGGCGGAAATTCCATACTCAATTCCGGATAACGCCGTTCGCGAACCAAAATAGAGAACAATTGCCCTACATTGAACGGCTGCGGGATCAAATTACCAGGAGCCTGCGACAACACACAGGATCATTCCATGAACGCCGATCAGGAAAAGCTCTATCAACACGTGGAATTCCTTACCACGCTGCGCCCTTTCCGAAATTACAAAAATCTCGCATCGTTGGAAGAGGTCTGCGTTTACCTTCGCAATCAGTTTTCGGAGTACGGCCTGGATCCCATCAACCAGCCATACATGGCCGAAGGAACTGAATACAAGAATGTTATTGCCACTTACCAACCTGACAAGCCAAAGCGAATGATCGTGGGTGCGCATTACGATGTTTGCGGTGATCAACCAGGTGCTGATGACAACGGCAGCGCCATTGCTGGCCTGCTTGAGTCGGCTCGCATGGTTGCGGAAGCGAGCCCGGAGATCGACTATCGAATTGATTTTGTGGCGTTCTGCCTTGAAGAGCCGCCATACTTCGCTACTGACTTGATGGGTTCTTTCATCCACGCAAAGTCCGTCGAGCAGGACCGCGAGAACATCATTGGTCTGATCAACTTTGAAATGATCGGGTACTTTCACGACGGCAAGCAGGACTATCCCTTTCCGTGGCTTGTGGAGCACTACCCTGAGCAAGCCAACTTTATTGCCGTTGTTGGCAAGCACGAGTACCACGAGTTCAATCAGAAAGTCTACGACCTCATGCGAGTCGATGCGGACATCGACGTTCAAATGATCGACGACCCGATGATCGAGGCATTGGCTTCCATGTCCGACCAGCGCAGCTATTGGCGACTGAACATTCCCGCATTGATGATCAACGACACATCTTTCATCCGAAATCCAAATTACCACCAGATGTCAGACGACATCGATACGCTGAACTTTGAGAAAATGGCCGCAGCGGTTGGTGCAACGTACAAGGCGATCGTCGGATTCTAATCGTTCTTTGTCACTTCACTATTCGCAGCAACTCCACGCACGGTTTGAGAGCTTAAACCAGCCTGCTAGCGTGCAGTGAGGTAGCGTTGCAATCAATAACGTTGACAGCTTTTGGGGCGGAGATATAATCGCTATCGCGGTGCAAAGGATTGCACTTGAGCTAGGGAAAGCGAACGCCATCACAGACACCAGAGAACGTACGGAAGCAGTCTCTTAGGCGAAAGGCGAGTGAGAACTTACCAATAATAGATCGGTGGCCGTAGCGGCTCGATCACGCAAGTTGGTAAATTTTTATCCGCAGCACGCCTTAAGGAAACGTCTTCTTCTACGTTGAATGGTTCTTCGGCAGCGGCAGCTTACTGACTCAGTGCCCATTCATTCTGCCCCGCGCCTCGTAATAACGTTTCGGGTTCCTTTGAAAATTTGTTGATGAGCGAACGTATTTGTCGGGTAACCTGGTGACTGTCCAGTCGCTAACATCGCTATCGACGACAGCGGAAATTTTGACTCACCTTGCAACCAACCACGATCTGAAATAACGACTTGTCGAACTTTGACGGCCACGATCTGAAAGAACAGATTCGATCAGCAACGGATATCGTTGACTTGATCGGTGCCAGCCTCGAGCTGCGCCGCCAGGGTCGCGGTTTTGCAGGCCTGTGTCCGTTTCATAACGATTCCAAGCCCAGCCTGACGGTGAATCCGGAGCGGCAGAGTTGGCGATGCTTCGTTTGTGATCTGGGCGGCGATGTCTTTAGCTACGTGATGAAGCGCGAAGGCGTGGATTTTCGCGGTGCTCTTGAAATGTTGGCTGAACGAGCCGGCATTGTCCTTCAGAAACATGGTCCAGTCGCTGAGATCGGATCGCCGAACCACAAACCGACTCTGTATCGAGCGATGGCGTGGGCCGAGCGTCTGTATCACGATTGTTTGAAAAAGGATCCGCTTGCTGAAGAAGCCCGCAAGTATTTCGCGGATCGTGGATTCAACGAAGAGAGCATTCAGTCCTTCCGATTGGGATTCGCACCTGGTGGATGGGGCTGGTTGATGGATCAGGTGGCGGAATCACCGTTCACGCCGGAGATCATGGAAGCCGTCGGGCTCGCTCGTCGCAGCGAAAAATCAGATCGGATGTATGACGCGTATCGCGAGCGAGTCATCTTTACCATTCGCGATACCCAGAATCGTTCGATTGGACTGGGTGGGCGAATCATGCCCGGCTCGGACGATCCCGCCAAATATATCAACTCGCCAGAAACACGCCTGTTTTCAAAAAGCGAGCATGTCTATGGGCTGGACCTGGCACGCGATGCCATCGTTGCGGATCGACACGCGATCATTGTCGAAGGCTACACCGATGTCATTATGGCTCATCAGTATGGCGTGAAGAATGTTGTCGCGTGTCTGGGTACGGCATTAGGGCCGCGGCATATCAAGCTGCTTCGACGCTTTGCAGACAAAGTAACGCTCGTACTGGATGGTGATGACGCAGGGCAGCGGCGAACGAACGAAGTTCTCGAGATGTTTGTCGCGAGTCCGCTGGATTTGCGTGTGGCCGCATTACCTGATGGCAAAGACCCGTTCGATTTTGTGCAGGAGAACGGCGGCGATGCCTTCAATGAACTCGTCAATTCGGCGCGTGATGCACTCACTTACAAAATTGAAATCGCCCAGCGCGAACTGCGGCCCGACTCCAGTGTGCACGAGAACAATGCGGCTCTCGATGACGTGCTGAAGACTGTCTCGGCGGCTGCGCTGAATGACAGGGATGCATCGAACCCATACAAGCTGAGAATGGATCAGGTGATCCTGCGAATCGCACGCGACTTTCAGGTGCCCGATGCACTGGTCCGTGAGCGGTTGCGAGAATTACGAAAATCAAAGCGGGTGATCGCGGTTCCAGACGAACCGAAAGAAGAACGGTTGCCACCACTACATAGCTGGGATAACGAACTCTTCTGGCTGCTGTTCAAGCACCCGGAACTGGTATCGCTTGCGATGGAACAGTTTGATCCGTCCCAGTTAAATAGCGAACAAGCCACCGAGATCTGGAATGCCATTCGGGCAGTGATGGATCGCGGTCTTGAACCGGAATTCAGTCGCGTTTTGGACGCTGTCGAAGACGTTCGGCTGAAAACCATGATAGTTGAGGTAGACGAGGCGAGGATACAACCCCCACCGGAACCGCAGGATTGCCTGCTGAAACTGATTGAAGCGTATCGATCGCAAGTCACGAAAGCTGCTATGAACCGCGAAGTTGCCGCGCTGCAAAGCCCGTCGATGGATGAGGAAGAACAGCTGGATGCTTTCGCCAAGATCCTCAACGAACAAAGGAAGCGACACGGTATTTCTGTGCCCACGGATGGGTAACAAGCCGTGTTAGATGTGATAACTGCCAACCCGCAGGGGGGCGGCCGGTTATCGGCGATGTCCAAACAGCGCACGAAGCGCGGGAGGATATTGATGGATTGTTGTAATAACGACTCAATAGTAACAGATTTCCCACAGTCGACCGAAACCAGGCCGACCGGAAAATCAAGTTCCTTCAACGACCTGCGGGCAATCATGTCGATTGCCAAACGGCAGGGCTATCTGACTTACGATCAGGTCACGGACTTTCTTCCAGACGAAGATACCAGCACGACCCGGCTGGACGATCTTCTGCTGGCTCTGGAAGAACGCGGAATTGAGTTGCGTGATGACTCGCCGTACCGTGAATACGTCGGCGATGATATCCAGCCGACTCTCCCGAGTTCGGAGCCAACCGAATCCGCGGTTCCGGCAGAATTCCTGCCGAAGCTGAGTGATGACCCCATTCGCATGTACCTGTCGCAGATGTCTGGCATCCCTTTGCTGACTCGTGACGAAGAAGTTTATCTCGCAAAGAAGATTGAAGTCTCTCGCAAGCGATTTCGCCGAGCCCTCCTGAGCTGTGATTATGCAATGCGTCAAACCGTTGCCACACTCAAGAGGGTATACGCTGCCGAGATTCCATTCGATCGAACGATCAAGGTTTCACTGACCGAGCGCCTGACCAAGGAGCAAATTCAGGCTCGCATGCCTCACAACTTGCGAACGATTGACGCCTTGATGAAGCGAAACAGGGAACTGTTCGCCGATCTGCTGAAAAAGTCGGTTCCAAACAGCCGCAAAAAGGTAATCCGCAAGGAGTTCATTCGCAACCGTCGCAAATGCGTTCAGCTTGTGGAAGAACTCAGCTTGAGGACTCGCCGCGTACAACCACTCGCCAATGAGATGGGTGGGTTTATTCGCCGTATGGATGCCATTCGTGCGCGATTGCAGATTATTCGTCGCGACCCGATGGCGAAGGAAGAACGAGTACGGCTTCGTCGCGAACTTCACGACTTGTTCATGCACACCCAGGAGAGTCCGACGAGCTTGCGAAAGCGATACGGTCGGGTGCTCGCTGAACTCGAAGTCTACGAGCGTGTGAAGCGGCAGCTTTCGAACGGAAACTTGCGACTGGTTGTGTCGATCGCCAAGAAGTATCGAAACCGTGGTTTGAGTTTTCTGGATCTTATCCAGGAAGGCAACACGGGCTTGATGCGAGCCGTCGACAAGTACGAGTATCGTCGCGGATTCAAGTTTTCTACGTATGCGACATGGTGGATTCGACAGGCGATCACGCGAGCGATCGCCGATCAGGCTCGTACGATTCGCATTCCGGTTCACATGATTGACGTGTTGACCCGGTTGCGTCGCGTCCAGAAGGCGCTTCTTCAGGAGTTCCGTCGTGAACCGACGATGGAAGAAATTTCCGTTCGGTCGGAAATCCCTCTCGAAGAAGTCGAGCGTGTGATGGATATCGGGCGACACCCGGTGAGCCTCGATCGACCTGTTGGTGAGAGCGAAGATGCTGCATTCGGCGAGTTCATCGAAGACCATGGGAGCGAGAACCCGCTTAAGTTGGCCCACAACTCGACTTTGCGTAACAAGATTGACGGGTTACTCAAAACGCTGACTTATCGCGAGCGGGAAATCATCCGCCTGCGATACGGTCTGGGTGACGGCTATACGTACACGCTTGAGGAAGTCGGCAGGATTTTCAAGGTGACGCGTGAGCGAGTCCGTCAGATCGAAGCGAAGGCCGTGCGGAAGCTGCAGAATCCGATCCGCAGCCAACATTTGTCCGGCTTTTTGAAAGTCGCGGCATAGGCCAATCTGTGGACAAAACGAGACGCCGACAGTAAATCTGGCGGCGTCTCGTTCATTGTGGACGGTGGATTACGGCGATCGCGTTGCCTGCCAGTATTTACCTATAACAGCCGAAACATTTTCGGTAACGGTGTTCATAAATTCAAATTGTGTGTAACCTAGACGCTGGATGTTCGTCCTGGAAATAGAGCCCAATTTGGGCTTCAAATCATACATCGGTCGGAGCAGTAAATGTCGGGCAGTGCAGAGTCGCTAAGAGAACTTCACCGTTTACACATTCAGGCTACAGAGCTTCGAAATCGGCTGGCTCGTGGCCCTAAACAGATCAAAGCAAGAGAAGGCAATCTGGCGCACGCCGAAAGTGGGCTGGAGGAAACCAAAGAGAAGCACAAAAAGTCGCAACTCTTGCTGTCCCAAAAAGAGTTGAACCTGAAGGAACGCGAGAATCGCATTCTCGATATCAAGGCCAAGCTCAACAGCGCCAGTAGCAATCGCGAATACACAACGTTCGTCGAACAGATCGCAGCTGATGAGCAAGCCAACAGCGTTCTTGCTGACGAGATTCTGGAGCTCTACGACAAAGTTAGCGACGACAAGGACCTGGTTACTGCGGCTGAGAAAGTTGTTGCCGACTCGAAATCTCAACTGGAAGAGATGAAGAAGAAGATCGCCGACGCCAAGGCCGGCCTGGAATCCGAGCTGGCGGCAGCAGAAGCCGGGCTTGTCGAAGCGGAAAAGATGTTACCAGGTGACGTCAAACAGGAATACGATCGAGTCGTCAAAGCTCATGGCGAAGAAGCCCTCGCACCCATTGAAGAAGAAGTATGCGGTGGCTGCTACGTTCGCATCACTTCGCAGATGCTCAATGAACTGGTAATTGGCGAGAAGATGGTCTTCTGCAAACAGTGCGGACGTCTGCTATATGTACCCGAAGGCACTCAGGTCAGTTAGGGTCCACTGGGCTGGGCCCGAGTCTGTGAAACCTAAACCTAAATCTGGGCTGTTGTAAAGTTGGCCTTGCAGCGGGTTTTACGTTGCCCAGAACGGACTCGAACTGTTGTAGATGCGTCGACGCGTATGGCCGCTCCTCCCCGTCGCTTAGGCTCCGACCC
>CALHZT010000217.1 GCA_938040995.1 uncultured Pirellulaceae bacterium
GACTCGCCTTCAATCGTCATTGCAACTCAACCCGACAATATGGCGATCCAATCCGTTTTTCCGGGAGGAGGGACTTCAATTTCGCAAAGTGTGCAACTTCAAAACTCACGCGTCGGGTTATGATATCGCCAGCGTAATTGCACCACACTACGACTCGGGCGATGAGTGCCCACGCGGGCAGGGACCTGGCTCAATTTTCGGCGGCAAACTGGCTTTTTTCGCTTTGCGGACGAGCGCCGAAAACTTGTGCCCGACTCACCCGCACCTCCGTGCGGCCGACCCTCTCCAACATGGCGGCCTATGGCCGTCTTCCCCGTGAACGCGGGGACCCACTCGAAGCGTATGAACGCTCAATGTCTTTCCCTGCATCAAAAAGCCAATCCAATCCGATTCGATGGATTCCCGCCTGCGCGGGAAAGACGGAGGAAGATCAAACGCGACGTTACTTTTGCTCAACGATCTTGAGCAGTACGGGCACAGCCGCCTGCTTGCCGGCATCTCCTGTGCGAACATGAAACAGGCGCTCGCATGGTTGCACCCAGTCTTCCACCTGAATGAAGAACCGCTGCTGATCTTTGTCCTTCGTAATCATGAGCCCATTCAGACCGATGTCTGCAACGTAGACACCATGCGGCAGGTTGCGGCCAGAATCTTCATTGCCAAATGCGATGCGGCCTTTGTGATCCAGTCGCTGGGCAACCACTTTGGCTTCTAACAACTCGCCCGGATGTGCGGTCAATTCAACGGTTGAATCAGCATCGTTCATGATCTCTTCGATCTCGCGTGAATCATCAGCCGCAACGATTCGAATCTTTGCCTTCGATTTATCAAGTATCTTGATTTCGCCAAAACCATTGACCTGCTCAACAACCGCCTTGCCATTGATCCTGCCGCGCGCTTTCACTGTCATTGCCTTGATCTCTTCGACCGAGGGAGCGCTGCCGGCAGACTTTTCCGCAAGGTGCATTGTCCCAAAACCGCGAATTTGACCAGCCTCGATGACAACCCTGCTTGTGACATTCAGCGACGGAGGCACATCCTCAATTTCAACCACGATCTCGCCGTCAAATCCGTCGATACGTTCTGCTGTTACCGTGAACTCCCTGCCTCCACCATGCGCGAGTTCGCCAGGGTGTGTAAGTTTCACTCGAAATGCCGGATTGGCCTCTGCCACGTTCAACTTGTACCTGAATTTCTCTCCCTCGAATCCGCGCACGTCGGTGACTCGTACCAGCCAATCACCATCCTCTGGCGGATCGAACAGCAATCGGGAGTCTTTTCCCAGCTTGCGAACCGGGTCATCATCGTTTTCATAGTTGAGCACAAATTCCGGCAGACCATTCGGCTGAAGCTCAGTATCGGGCGGACAGGCTTCGACGATGTAGCAGGGTTCGTGCAATGGATGCGCAAGCGCTGTCGTCCCAAACCACGTATGGCGTTTACCAAAGCCCGGAAACACCTTGAATCCCGAATCCGGACCGCGAGGATGAAACATCAACTTTACGACTTCACCGTTCGCGTACAGGTAATCGTTAAGGTTCATCTCCCGCCAGTTGTGCACCCGAAAGCCGTCTGAGGTCGCCGAGTTTTTGCCGCGAAACGCAAAATACGAATCACGAATCGCACGCAGCTTTACCCACGGAACCGGGTGACCATCTGGATCGAGAATCTCTATTCGGCAATCGATCGGCGATTTGCCTTTTTTTGAAGACGTCCACAAGGAAATTTTCTTTCCCCTCGACGCGGTAAACCGATACAGGTCTTCGTCACTTCCTTCCGGGTTTCGAATTCTACCGGACACTCGCGCCGGCAGCGTGATCGCGGTTGCAGTCGAAACGTCACCATTGGGCTCCACCTCTTCGATCTCGGCAATCTTCTTTTCTGCGGCTGTGCCTGCCGAAGCTTCCGCGAGCTGACTTTTGCTATTTCCCTGATTTTCAAGACTCGCCTGATTTTCGCGGTTCTCAACCCGTCGTTCGCTACGGTCACTGCTGGAACTCGCGGAACCAGTCGGCAATTCGAACAGTTCAACGGTCCCGTCCATTCGTCCGACGAAAACTCGCGAAGCGTCCGGAGAGAGCGCAATCGCTGCGCATACATCGCTCTGTTCAACGATCGAGTCGCCAATCTGTTCAAATGTCTGCGTGTCCCAAACTTTGATCATTCGATCTTCCGAGCTGGATACCAGTCGCGTACCGTCGACCGAAAACCGAAGGGCAACGATGGGAGCCACATGAGCAAAGCGCGCGTGGAGAAGTGGATTGTTCGCTGGCGACTCTCGCGAGTTGAATTCCCATACCCGGATCCGTTTGTCCCTGCCGGCGGAAACAATCAGGCGGTTGCTTTCATCCGGGCTGAACCTTGTTGTAAATTGTTCTTTGAGCGGCTGGCCGAGGGTATCGAGTCGAGCCCCTGTGCGGACATCCCAGATCTTTACCGTCTGGTCGCCGCTCGCAGAAATCAGATTCTTCGAATCGTGACTGAAATCCAGATCGTAAATGGCTGCATTGTGACCGGCCAATTCGCGAATGATCTCGCCGGTACCGGCGTTCCAGACAAGAATTTTCCGATCGTAGCTTCCGGTCGCAATCAATTTTCCATCCGGGCTTTCGATTGCCTGATAAATGATGTCACTGTGCCCTTTGAATTCCCGAATCGACTCGCCGGTTCCCGCGTCCACCAATGCCGCGTGACCGGCGACTCCCGTGATACCGCTGGCCACCACCAACCGCGTACCATCACTGGAGAATCGTAGCGAGTTGACTTTACCGGGAAACTGGGACAACTCATGGACAACTTTCATCGACTCAGCATCGATCAATTCGACGTTTCGAAACCGGCTGACCGCAATCACATTGCGTGACGACCACGCCACCGCCGTAACGGCAGGCGTGAGGCCCTTCACGGGATCCAGAGCCGGAGTGTTCAGCGTCGACGACGTCGTGATGGGCGCGTCCTTTGCACCCGAATCGATCCAATCCGCAACAGCCGCAATTTCTTCAACGGATGGGCGCGGCAAATCCGGATCGTCATCGGGCGGCATCAGCGTATCGTCGCCGCGCATCATCTGAATCATGCGACTTTCGAGACTATTCCCCGCAACCAGAGCGGGCCCTTCATCGCCGCCCTTCATCAGCGATGAATACGTCTGCACCGAGAACTCCGACGTCGCCTCAGTATCGTTGTGACATCCAGCGCAGTGCTTTGTGAGCACCTTGTGGGCTTTCGTAAAGCCCGACTCGGCTCCCGCCAGTGATGCGAAGCACCAGACGAACAGGAATACGACATGGAAACGCTTATCGATCATGATGGAATTCAACGTGATGAGAGGAACACACCGCAGGCTAATGATTGAAGAGAAACTCGCGACTGCTCATCAGTCCCCATAGCAAATCTTCAAAAAGCGGACGTCGTTCGGCAGGCTGATAGTCGCCGAACGCCTTTTCGATTGCCTGCCATTCGCTGGCCGTCGGCTTCCTGGCCAACGTTCGCTCATAAGCCGCCTGTACCAGATACTCGTCGGACAGGCTCTTCTCAAGCAACTTGCCAAGCCAGTTGTCTTCGGCCTCGAGCTTGCCGTTTAGCGTGTCGCCGTTGGAAATATGAAGTACCTGAACCATGCTCGGTTCATCCGAACGCTGACACTCGCAGGTGATGGCTCGATCATTTCGCCCAAACGACTGGAGAAAATATGACACAACGGCGGAGTCATAAAGCTGGATCGCCTTTGCTCCATCCTTGTAAAAATCGGTATCGCGAATGTCGGCGCCCGAGAAAGCGATCTTTTTGAACTCGGTCGGCACGTCGGTCACATCCGTCATGGCATCGAGCAACACTTCCGCCATCAACCGTCGGGGGTAGTAACGCGAATAAAATCGTGACTCGTCCCTGTTCTCGGGCAAAGCCTGACTGCTGCGTGCATAAGTCGCCGAGAGCAGGATCGCACGCATCAGCTTCTTCAGGTCGTAATTGTTGGTCACCAGGTAACTCGCCGCTTCCGACAGCAACTTTTCGTTCGAAGCGGGATTCGTAAGCCGCATGTCATCGGATCGCTCCACGAGCCCCACGCCGAAATACTTCGCCCAGATCCGGTTCGTGATCGAGCGTGCAAAATATGGATTCGTATCGGCAGTGAGCCATTCAGCCAACGGCCCCCGACGGTCACCGTCGTAGTCGAAACTTAATGGTTCGCCATCTAGCGGAGTCGGTGGTTGCGGTTGCCCACGCGACGGTTGAACCAACTCACCTTTGTCGGCAATGAACAGAGTCCGCACGCCATCCCCGTTGCGAGTATCGCCACCCCATCCCTTGCCTCGCACCCGCGCGAACAAATTGGCGAACGCATAGTACTGATCGTTCGTCCACTTCTCCAGCGGATGGTTGTGGCACTTGGCACAGCCGATCGACAAGCCAAGAAACGCCTGACTGGCATTCTCCGCCATGTTCTCCGGATCCTGATGCAACGCGAAGAAGTTCGTGGCTCCGTTCTCGATACTGCCACCAGTCGCCATGAGCACCTGCCGGACAAATTCATCCCACGGCGTGTTGGCCTCCACATGGGCTCGCACCCATTTGTAGAAAGCTTCGACGGCTTTTGGTCGTAATCGACGTCCGTTAATCAACAGCACATCGGACCACTGGTATGTCCAGTAATCAACAAACTCAGGTCGAGCCAACAACGAATCAATTAACTGTTCTTTCTTCGCCGCTGAGTCGTCCTGCAAGTACGATTCGACTTCCGCTGCGGTCGGCAACACGCCGATCGTGTCGAGAAAGACCCGGCGCACAAACACACGGTCATCCGCAGCGGGCGAAGGCGCCAGATTCAGCTGCTTGAGCTTCTCCAGCACCATTTCATCAATGAAGTTGTTCACACCGGATTGTTCGTAAACCGAATCGTCCACCTCATGCGGAAATGGAGACGTCACGCGGGCAATTCCGATTCGGCTGGAGTACCACGCCGTAATGGCTCCCTCGCCGTGTCCCACGATTGTCGCCGTCCCATCCTGGTCAACATTGGCAACCGTATCGTCTGCCGATGAAAAACGGGCCCAGCGCGTCACATCCTGCGATGTACCATCATCAAATTTTGCGAGCACCTTCAGTGGAACCGTGGCACCTTTCTTGTGAACGCCAGATGCCGGTTGGATCTCCACATCGACGACTTGCGCGTCATCTTCGCCGGGCGCAGGCGCACCGCTCCGAAGCCAGTTCGCAATAACTTCGTACTCTTCCGAATCGACATCAATTCGCACGCCGCCTTTATGCGGCACGGCCCCCGTCGGCTTGGTCAACAACAGACTACGCCCCGGATCCGACAATTCGACTCGCCGACCCAACGCCTGCCGCGTCAAATTGAAGTAGTCCGACATGGGATCGTAGCCACGAAGCGACAGACGAAAGCCACCTTTACCGGCAAGCGCACCGTGGCAGGCTCCCGAGTTGCAACCGACTTTCGAAAGCACCGGAAGCACATCGTTGCGAAACGATGGAGCAGGGGAGGGCTCTTTTGCGAAGAGCGAAGTAACTACACATCCACACAACAATAAGAGAAACCACGTCTGTTTTTTCAAGTCGATCATGAGAATAGCCCCCGAATTGGCTTGGCGCCATAGTCAACTATTGGGAACGGCCGGCCGCCGGGCCCAGGCAGCTCGGTTTCGAGATCCAGACCGAGACTATGAAAAATCGTCGCCACGATATCTTTGGGTTCGTACGGATCTTCCGCAGGAACGGCGCCCGTCGGATCACTCTTGCCGATCGCCCGACCGCCCTGCACGCCGCCGCCGGCAAAGTAGGTCGTGTAGCACTGCGGCCAATGATCTCTGCCGCCCGCCGGATTGATTCTCGGCGTTCGCCCAAACTCCGCGAGGTTGCAAACGAGCGTCTTGTCGAGCATGCCGCGCTCATGCAGCTCGGAAATCAGCGCGGCATACGCTTTGTCATACATTGGGGCGACCACATTCTTCATGCCCTCGATCGAAGTGAACGGCTTCGAACCGTGAATGTCCCATGTGATCTCATCGAAAACGGTCAGAAACGCATTCACTGTCACGAACCGGACACCGGCTTCGACCAAGCGTCGGGCAAGCAGACAACTTTGACCGAAGCGATTCATCCCGTATCGTTCACGCGTCTTTGTTGACTCCTTCGTCAGATCAAAAGCGTCTCGCGCCTGCGGACTGGTCATCAAACGATAAGCCGCCTGGAAATTCTCCTGCAGCAGATCTGCATTCTCGCTGGCTTCGAAATCGCGAACCGTGCCGTCCACGATCTCACGTAGCTTTCTTCGACGCTCCAGTCGCGCGGTCCCAATCTGTGGCGGAGGCAATAGATCGGGCACCTTAAAATTCTTCTTCGACGGATCCGCTGCCAACTCGAATGGGTCGTAGGTCTTCCCCAAAAAGCCGCCGGCCTGGCCATTCGGAAGATTCCCACCGCCGCGGCCCATTTTGAACGGCAGGACCACATGAGCCGGCAAATCCGACTGCCGCCCCCGAAGGTACTCAACCACCGCACCGGCATGAGGCGTTTCGACGCCGCCCTGAAACTGCCGCCCCGTCTGCATCATTTGCCAACCCGCATCGTGCACCGCGGCTCCCGTATGATGGCAGGATCGCACCAACGAGAACTTGTCGGCGATCTTTGCATGCTCCGGCAGAATCTCCGAAAGCTGAAAATCGCCCTTGGTACTCTTCGGCTGGAATGGCCCGCGAATCTCCCGGGCTGCATCCGGCTTCATGTCCCACAGGTCCATGTTGCTCGGCGCACCGAGATTGAAAATCATAATCGCGGCTCGCTCACTGTCACCGGCACCCTTGGCATTTTCCGCCGCGAGCAACTGCGGCAAACCAAGACCGATCGCGCCAAGCGCACCGATCTGAATGAAATCCCGGCGAGTGACGCCAGAACATTTTTGAAACTGCCCACGACCGATGATGTCTAGCACAAAATAACTCCTGAACTCTTAATCGAAGCCAATACGCAGGAAGCCGACGCATAATCGACCGTTCACGAATATTGTCAGGTTCGAAAGGTCAGGCACAAATTTCGGCGTTTGTCCGCAAAGCGAAACAAGTCAGTTTGCCGCCGAAAAATTGAGCCAGACCGTTGCATGCGTGAACGGTTACGCCTACGCATTATAACTATCGCCGGCAAACAAACTGCGCGAATTTTAGTTCGCTGCCTCACGCTTGAACGAATCCAGCCGCAAAGAACTTCTTGCATTCGCAATCACGTCGTCCTCGTAGAACCATGACTGCTTCATTTTTCCTTTTGAAAAAGACTTCGCCTGATCAAAGTAATGTTTCGACTTTGGATCGCCGCTGACTCCAAAAGGAATCAACGAGACGCCGCGAATTTTTTTCGGTACGAATTCGATCGCTGACATGTAGGAATTGCCCACGATGGCGTAGCGATGCGGACGGATGATCGGAATCGTCGGACTGGAATAGACCGTGAACACGACACCCAATGGTCCCGGCGCGCCGGGACACGGTTCGCTTTCCATCAACCGGTTGAACGACAATGCCGCCTTCACCACCGTGGATTTCTTCGTGACGCGAGCCAGCCGATGAACATCACCCCACGCGACTTTCCAGTCACCATGCGTACGCTTCAGGCTCTTCGCCGCAAGTGACAACGCCTTCAGTCTCGAGAGTGGATTCTGACGATACTTCTCCTTCAACGTCTCCGCCGGGTATCCCATGCCAAAAAGTTCCTCGTACCACGCAACGCACAATGCCGTCTGAGTCGAATCGACCGACGCGCGACAATCCCACGCCAGCAAGTGATCGAGGTACGGTTTGATCCTGGCCGCCTTTGTCGGTTCCGCCGCTTCCCAGCTATCAAAAGTTCGTTTCGCTTTTGGCAGTTCCATGAGCGCCCAGTACAGTCGCGTATCAGTCGTCAAGTCATGAAATTCTTCGAACGTGACATCGTTCGCTTCGCGCAAGAGCATTCGCGACAACTTCGACCGCCGCTTGTCGTGATCAGCGTCTTCGAACATATACGAAGGGAAGTCGCCGATTCCCGGGTTGCCGTCATCCGTGGTGACGAACGGCGACGAATTGCAATTCTGCACGTATCCGCTCGGCGGATTGATGACTTGAGGTAAGTCCCCAAGATCATGCACGCCATTCCATTCCGTCTCTTTTCGCGAACCGTCCACCGGACGCTTCCAGTCGAACTGCGGATTTCGCCTGGGAATACTTCCGTTGTAGATGTACTGAATATTTCCATCGACGTCGGCGTAAACGCAGTTGAACATCGGGATGGCGCACCTGCCAAAAGCGGCTCGCCACTCCGCAAGATTGCTGGCTTGTAACATGCCGAACGCCTGTCGAACGCGATTGGTATCGAACAATCGACAGATTTTCACGGCGTTGTACTTCTTGTCCGATTTTTTGCCGACCTGACGCGCGATCGGCCCATGATGCGTCGCACGAAATACATAGTCGTACTTTTTGATATCACCGTCCTTCTTGACGCCGATCGTTGATACCCACTCACGCGCCTTACGATAGCCACCGTCGTATTTGTAGTTGAGTGGTTCGTCAGGATCGTCGAATGTCACCGTCCAGGCGTCCGCGATATCCGGATCGTTGACGGTGTACGCCCAGCCAAGCCGCTCATTGTGACCCATCGTCGGCACGGGATTTCCATAAAAGGCGGCTCCGGTAAAGTTCCACGGAGTCTCATTGGGCTGGCCACCTTTGCTGATCAGGTGGATCTCAAAGAACTGCCCCCACCCATACCACGGCTGATGGGGATTGATGAAGAGCATCGGATGACCGCTACTCGTTTTATCACCACTCAGCGCCCATGCATTGGATCCGATCGCCGCATTGGCGGCTTGCTGCAGTTCACTACGCGGTTCATCATGCCAATCCCAACTCATCCGCCGGGTTGCCTGACCTTGCCCGGAAGCTGCCACGGATTCCGTCACTTCCTTAATCGGCTTGGGTCCACCCGCATGCGTTCGGCCATAACAAAAGTCCATCAGGAAGTGCCGATCCATCGCCAGCACATGCCACGGTTCAAACTTCTGGATAAGCCGCGGTTTGACGTCTGAATGAGTCGCCAGGAAATGGTTGATTCCCGCAGCGAAGGCGGCCATCGAATTCTGATACTCCGGCTCGAGTGATTCGAAATCCGCCTTCGATCGCGGCACAATCTCAAACATTCGATTGAGCATGTCGCTTCGTAATTCGGACTCACCGTGAACTTCCGCGTGTCGCCCGATAGCACGGATGCAATTATCTTCAAGCTGCCAGAAGAAATCTTCGGCTTGCACATAGCCAGAACCGAAAACAGTCGCGAGATGATCGTCGCCGATCACATGAGCCAATCCCCATTCATCGCGATGCACGGTGACTCGCGATGCGAGCGCAGCGCAATCAATTGCAAGTCGGCTTTCGGGTAATTTGATTGCCGCAGCGTCTGGCTTCGTAGCTGGCACCTGCGCAACCAGGCATTTCCCAAATCCAACAAGTACCAACAGGCATAGAACCCACATTCGGACGGTTAAAAACTCGCAAGATCGTTGAATATGCACTCGTACTATTTCTCTCGATATTCGTCACTACAATTCGAACTGGACAGGAATGCCAATCGTAACCGTTCACGGATATTGACGTTTCCTCAGGTTCGAGAGGGTCAGGCACAAATTTCCGGCGTTTGTCCGCAAAGCGAAACAAGTCAGTTTGCCGCCGAAAAATTGAGCCAGACCCTTGCCCGCGTGAACGGTTACTGCCAATCTTACACGCGCAACCGTTCCTCGACACTCTCGACGTCAAATGTAAAACAAAACGACTGAAGAGTGGATCGAAGAATATTCAGAGAGCCACCAGCAACCACTTAACCGGCTTTGTCACCTGTGGGGTATCCCGATGATCGTGCTTTCGTTGCTCACCATCCCGGTTGGCTACCTGGCAAGCCAGTGGCTCTTTCGAGGCGGCGTGGTTCTGTTTGTCGCTGGCTGGGTTTTGCAGTTTGTTGGCCACGCGATCGAGGGCAAGCCACCAGAGTTTTTCAAGAATTGGCGATTTCTCCTGGTCGGCACGAAGTGGTGGTGGAAGAAAATGTTCACGGACAGAAATTTGAGAAAGAACGAGCAATGACCGATACTCTCCAGCCCGAGGATGCCGCAAGTTTCGCCGTCGATCATCGCAACCTGATGCGACTGGCTGCCGTTCGATTCGTCGTCGCTGGTTTCACCTACGCACTCATGTTACTGGTCCTGCGGACGTCAAAGACGCTCGGCATATCGGAAACATTGCAAACCCAAATAGTCGACGTGCGCTACTACCTGGCAACCGCCGTTTCCACTGTCCTCGGACTTGGCATGGCCTGGTTTGGATTCAGGTGCTGCAACAAGGTGTATGGGGTGGGACACGCGATCATTGCTGTAATTTTTCTTTGCGCGCCGGGATTCTGGATTCCCTGGATCCTTGCCGTCCTCATTGTGAATGGAAATCTCAGCGATTTTCTCTACAAGCACGCGGGATCTGTCGGCTTCTTGGGTGTCACGGATGAGCAACTGAAGAAGCTCGAGGCCTTCAAGGAAGATGGTATTCAGCCAGAATGATTCCCGGCAGTTACCGGGACCTTCAGCGCAACCCAAACTCAACGCTCGCCAGTAATCGCCAGGCAAATCACACTGCAGCCGGCGTCTTCCTCAAGCCGAAGGTCGATCGCAGCGATCTTCTTGTCCGGGTGCGGATTAACCCACGTCATACGAACCGCACAGACGATTTCCTGACCGGTAGTCTCACCAATCCAGGCGACTTTACAATCGGCTGGCTCGGCGAACACGTGATTTGCACGACAATCAAAAATATTGCGGTCGGCAACTAACTGAATACGTTCTTCTGTCTCATCTTCATAGCGAATCAAGTACTGTGCTGGAGTCGTCGAACGATTGCTGTCATCGCCCGGCAGCAAACTGTGAAGGAAGTGAATTTTCGCGGCGTTGTCTCCCACCGGTAAGTCGGTGATTGACGGTTGGCCAGCGCTCACAGCCAGAACACCATCGTCTGTTTTGAAATGAACGCCTTCGAAGTCGCCCCAACCGCGCGGTATTTGCTCAAAGCCACACTCACCGTTCTCCCCTTCAAGCCTTTTGCCGAGCGCTTGGTTGGCGAGTGAGCCAAACTCGATCGGAAATTCTTCGCCGGCAGATTCTTCCCTGGGGTAAAGTTGAAACTCGATGGACTTCACCGGTCGCTCTTTGGCGTCACGTGCGTTCAGTTCGGCGAACGTTCCTGGTGGTTCACCTGTGGATTGACTCGGCTCACCCCAACCGACACCAATCGTGGAAAGTTCTTCCCGAATCCTGTCCACATTCCAGAATGAAATTCCCCGCACACCGCATGGCTTGGCAAGCAACCGCCCTTCGCGACTGAAAGAAAATGAGTGTGCTCCCATTCGTTCGGGAGTTTCGCTGAGCATTGCCAGCAACTCCTGGCTGGCAACATCGTAAAGCTCAATTGACCTTGCGCCTTCCGTGCTTTCAATCGCGATCGTCTTACCATCCGGGCTGAACGCGGGTACGGATCGCGTTTCGGGAATTTTCCCGAAGCGTTCATACGTAACTGCGTCGTAAAGAACGGTCGCGGTCGGACTCGCAATGGCCAACCACTTGCCGCAGGGACTGAAACTCGGGAAACCCCAGCCGCCATGTTCGGTGTCAAACTCCCTCAAGAGATCGCCGGTTTCTGCGTTCCAGATGCGGACCGATCGTCCCTTCCAGTTGCCGGTGCCGACATACTTGCCGTCGGCGCTAACAGCAACTCGGCTGGATCCCGCATGAGGCCCAAGTTGCTGAATACTGGAGCGATCGTCCCAATCGATTGCAAACCCTCCAGCATGATTGAACGCACCAGCCAACGACTTGCCGTTATGACTGAACGCGATTTCGTCAGACGGACCGCCAGACGGCGTTGGTAGTTTCTCAAATGGACCAAGCTGCCACTTCCCGTGGCCAATCGGTGAGAATGGCCAACGCAGCAGCCCCGACCTTCCCCAAGTCACGATGCTGTTATCGACCGGGTGAAACAGCGCTGTTGATACTTCGCCAATCGGAAGATACGTCAGCTCTGTCCTGGTGTCCGTGTTGACAATTCGAACACCATCCTGGCCGCCGGACAGTGCCAACGGCAGTTGCGAATGAAAACTGACCTGGAGGACCCGGTTACGGCCCGCTTCATGCCCGCGTGCATGCCAGAAAAGTGTACTTGGCTGCAGCTCACTGATTTCGACTTTCGTTTCCTGACGGAGAGCCAGCCGGTTACTGGTTGTCGAGGATGCAACGAACATGGCCGGCACACTTAGAACCATCTCTCCGCTACGCACATCCCAGACTCGCGTCGTTTTGATCCAGTTCGTTTCAAAGAGGTAGTTTCCGGATGCATCGTATTTGGCCCGACTGGTAAAACGCGATTTGGTCGCAAGCTTCATGGTTTCACGACCGGTATCGACATCAAGAATCAGCACCGTTCCGCGCCATCCACCCGCCAAAGCGATACGTTTGCCGTCTGCACTGAAGTCGCACTCGGCTATCGCTCCTCCATTGATCTTCGTATGAAGAATTTTTTCACCCGAGGCGGTATCAATAATGACCAGTTCGCCCGAGCTGTTCGTTGCCGCGATTCGGGTTCCGTCGCGATTCATCGACAGCCACGATGCCGAGGTCATCAACGGCAAACTGTTGAGCTTGTCGCCAGTGAGCAGGTCAAAGGAATGAACTTCACTGCGGTCTGCGACATGGAGCGTTTGGCTGTCGGGACTGATGACAAAATTCTTGCTGATTCTTTTGACACCAGTTTTGGTGATGGGGCCTTGCCCCGTCGCCCGGCAAAAGAAGAACTCATCCGTTCCGTTTTCGTCGGCTACGATAAACTTCCCGTCCGGCGAAAGCTGAGCCTGAAACCGGATGTTTAGTGGCAATCGACCAATTTCTTCGCCACTCTCCACGTCGGTCAGGACGACATCATTGTTGCTTTGAACAGTCGCCAGTGTTTTTAGCGAGTCGTCAAATGACTGAATTCGCAAAATCTCAGCGACTGGATCACCTGAAAACTCCCTGACAGGAGAAATGTCGATCGGCAAACCAAGGTCGGCGATATACTCACTTCGCAAGTCGCGTCGCTGATCTTCGGTGATTTCAATCTCGGTCATTAACGCTGCTGCGTTTTGGGTCGCTTTAAGACTTGCTGCCCGCCGGCCTCCGTGGTCACTTTCGCGATGACCGCGGGCTTCATTCAGATGGGCCTGCCAGAGCGCCTGAAGTGTTTCTTCACGCTGGCTTTGAACGTTGTTCAATGCGTCCAGCGTTCGACGTTGTTCCGCTCGAATCGCCCGATTACTTTGGTAGAGACCAACCAACATCACCGCTGTGCTGACGGCAATGACTCCCAAAAGGCCCGCGAGCGCCGGCTTTCGTCGGGCCCATTTGCCAAGTTGCTCAAGGGTACCACTCCGCCTGGCTTCGATTGGCTTGCCGTCGAGATAGCGTGCGAGATCATCGGCCAGTAGCCCAGCCGTCGCGTAACGATGTTCCGGCTTTTTCTCCAGGCACTTCAGGCAGATCGTTTCCAGATCGAGATCGACCTTGGGATTGATTCGACGAACGGAACCTGGCGGATCCTTGATGACCTTTAACGTGATGTCGACTTGTGATTGCCCGGAGAACGGGGGAATACCAGTCAACATATTGTAGAGGATTGCACCAATGCCATAGATGTCGGTGGCCGTCGTCGAATGAGCGCCGCGACCGGAAGCCTGCTCGGGCGACATGAAGCTTGGTGTCCCCAGTACGGCACCCGTCAGCGTTAGCCCGTCCTCTTCGTCAATTCTCTTGGCCAGCCCAAAATCAGAAATCATCGGGTGGATGGTTTGTTTCTTGCGACCGCTGCCTGAACCTGATTCGGACTTTGAACTGCCGCTGGAGGACGACAGGCCGAAACTACTGCGTTCGCTTTCGAGCAGGATATTTGATGGTTTGAGATCGCGATGGAGAATTCCTCGTTGATGAGCGTAGTGAGTCGCTTCTGCGATCGAACACGCGGCTTCCGCAGCCAGCTTCGACGGGAACGGACCGTTCGCGATGGCTTCTTTGAGACTTCCGCCACCAATCAGCTTCATCGTAAAGTACGGTCGATCCTCATGATTACCGACCTGATATATCGGAACGATGTTTGGATGGTCCAGCGTCGCTGCGGCTTCGGCTTCCGCCTGAAATCGCCGATACGAGTCGTCATCTGGCCTTCCGCGCCCGGATGTAATCTTGAGCGCAACGACTCGCTTCAGCTTCTTCGAACGGGCTTCATAGATGACTCCCATTCCACCACGACCGATTTCCCGAAGGAGTTCATAGTCACCAAAAACAACGGGCGGATCTGTCGCAGCATGATTGGGTTCGAGTAACTCGCGGAACCCCGGGATATGGCCGACCAGTTCGTCGAGTTGCTCCCGATGGACAAAAAACTCGCGGAGCTCGTCAGCGAATTCCGGAAAACGTTTGAGGAACGCTTCCTGGTCCGGCGGGCTACCGGATTCACAAGCCTGAAGATATTCGAGCGTCGCCGCGTCCAGCCGTGAGTCACCGCTACCATCACCGGCGGCAGGCAATCTGCCGTTGGAAGACGAGCCTTCGATTTTCCCTGGATCGGATGTGGAAGACACGACTACTCCTGCATCAACTGGTTGAGCTGCTTCAGTCCACGCATGAGCCGCCGGCCAACCGTCGTTTCGTTGCAACCAACCTGCTCGGCAATCTCGCGAAGCTTCATCCCCTGCAGATGGTGCATCACGACGACTTGACGCAATTCAACATCCAGTTGATCGAGTGCATTCGGTAGCTGCAAGAGTTGTTCCTTCTTCGCAACATGCTGGCTGGGCGAAGTCTGACTGGCCTCCAACCAGTCATCAACGCGCGCGATCGATGCATCGACGATTTTTTCGAACCCTACCTCGCGACGCGCGTCCCGCAGCCCGCCGTGCCAGTGCCTTGCAAAGTCGATAATCCTGTTGCGAAGAATTTTCTTCAGCCACGCAACTCTGCTGGCTTCGTCGCTCCCACGAAACTGGTCCTGTTTTTCATAGGCTTGCATCAATGTCTGTTGCACGACATCCGACGCGTCGACTTTCTTTCTTAGAACCGTGCCGAGATTCGCCTGGGCGATGAGATGCAGGTAAGAACGGTAGCGGTCCCAGTTGTGTTGATCGTCGAGGCCATCTTTATGGGCCTTGTCGTTGCTTCCGCTTGAATCGGATCGGACCGTCACGTGATGTTCCAGTGGTTGAAGTAGCTGGAATCAGCTGGCTGCGTTTCCATCTTAACAGATTCGTTCCACCGGGCTGAGATCAGCTGTTTAATGCGAGTTTGTAGTGGATCTTGTTAAAGATCCTTGCGGCAAGAGCGTTTTTCGGGGACGACTGACGGATCTTTGACAAGATCCACTACCTGTGAATTCAAATCGCTTGTGCAGAATTGCACTGTCTTCATCCCGGAGGGATATCAGCTTGTAGCCCGTGGTAAGCGCAGCGCCACCACGGGTTAGCTACAGAGCATGCATCGGTCGAGAAAAACGGCCCGAACTCCTGCTCGCCGTTTATCGAGACCGAAACGGCTCGTGGATGAAGTTCAAACGCCGCAATTCCGGTCTCGGTTGACTTGAATGAACTCCAGAGCGGAATCGCTCGACCGGCGTGGGAGATGCCCAATACCGGCGGTGGCACTGCGTTTACCGCCGGCTACAGGCTGCAAAGCCTTCGGCTTGGGATATTAGTTTAAGCGGTCAATTGAACAGTACTGGGCTAAAGCCGGTACTACGAACTCGTTAGCTGGCTTGATGCAATTTCACCTGATGCCTGAACTCCAACGGGCCTATCGCAGTCGGGTGACGCGTGTGCCTTCGATGCACAGCCGTAATTCGCCGTTGGCGTCAAGGACTTCGATTCGGTCGCAACGTATATCGTCACCGATGACTTCGGGAGCACAGGTGCGAATACGCCAGCCAACGGCGGCACTTGAGTCGGCTGAGAATCCAACGGGAACGACAGCGCGATCGACTCGGGTGGGAACGTGCAGGCCGTCCGCAACGTGCATCCCGGCGACTCGTAAAGAAGCATCCAGCAAAAGCGATGGAACGACGCCTTCCCAATGAACGGTCGTATCCGGCGAGAAAATTGCTCGCCTGCCCAGATCACCAATCTCAATCTGCTTCAGGCAATCGAAAGGCCCGGACAATCTCACCGTCTCGCCATCCGCACAGTACGGATCGTCGACCAGTCGAATTTTGGGAACCTTACCCTCGCCGGACGTCGCAATTCCATTCAGGCTGACGCCGTTCATGGCGGACGAGTTGCTGATGGATATTCGGGCTTGAGAATACACCACGTCCGTCAACAACGTTTCGCCGTCAGGGTGCAAGACGTTTCCGATCATCCATACAGCGAACTCGGCATTGGGTAACTCGTCGACAACAATTCGAATGTTCGCATCGTTCTTGTTGGCGAATCGAATGAAGCGTTGAAACTGCATGTCCTCGATCGAAAGAAACTCGGCAGGTTGACCGTGCAACTTCAATACGGCTTCGACCATGTAATTAAAGATCCACGCACCCGGCAACGTTGGGACTCCGCGAGCCAGATGAAATGGCAGGCAACCTAGCCCGGACAACTGCAACGACAATTCCGATGATCTCAGAACACCATTCGCTTTCCTTGGCGGCAGCGTTCGCATCCCGTACCGTGTTCTCTCGGCATCCGACAGCGCGACATTGATCTTTGCCGCCGTTCGGCCCTCGATTACGTCCCGGAAAATTCGGGCTCCACCGGCGGCTCCCAGCAGAGTCAGATTTCGCCGCTCGGCCAATGCGCGATACTCCGTTCCGCGAGTCATCCCGATTCCGTCCCAGGCAGACCACGCAATACTCGCCCAGGTCGCTTCCGGTTGAATCGTCGAGATGCCGCACAGCCGATCCATCGTCTCGTTCGCCGCACCATAATCGTGCTGGCCATCGTTTCCAAAAATGCTGTACGCAGACGTAAAGATGTTGGCCGGTACGACTCGTCCCAACTGACGCTGACATGCGTCAACAAGATGATGCAAGCCGGAAACTTTGACTTCGAATGTCTTGCGGAATTCGTCAAGTGTTCGCGACTCGAGCTTCTTGGACCACTGCACACCGGCTCCGTGAATCAGAAAATCGACCGTTCCAAACTCGGCAACTATCTGTTGGATCGCCGATTCCACAGCCGCCTGATCGGTCACATCCAGTGGCATGTACCGAACAGTACCGCCCAGCTGCGACATTCGATCAATGTTGTCCTGAGCTTCCCATCGCGCCTGAGCCGACAGGAAACTCTTTTTCATGTCGAGTGGACTTGCCTCGGGATTCTCGGCAACAAACCGCGCGTAGTACTCCGACTCGGCGGCTTCCAAGTCGTCATTCCGCGGGCCACGCTCGAGTGGGCTTCGACCAAAGCAGATGACGGTACAGCCGTAATCACGCACCAGTGCTTCCACGGCAACAGCGGTCACACCACGGGCTCCGCCGCTTGCAAGCACGACGGAGTGCGAATTCAGCGACACGGCGCTGGCGGGTTCGGTTGCAGGCTCGGCATTAGGGCCTGTTCCGCCCATCCCGCCGTCGACCGGGCGCAAGCGACGCACATACCGGCGACTTTCGTGATGAACGATCTCCAGTTCTTTACCATCCGGGCAGCTGCGTTCGTACTGCAAGCCTTCGATGGCGTCTCGAACGGAGCCACTACTACAACTCAGCACGCCCATTCGACTGCGCGGTAGTTCTCGACTTGCCGCCTTAATCAATCCCGTGACGGCACCGGTCACCGGATGAGCGGCGCCTCGCCAACTGTCCGGGAACAGTCCCCAGACTTCTGTTTTCGATTTCCTGATATCGCCAACCAGCGACTTCATCGTGAGAAACAGGAATTCACAAAGCTCATTGCTGGCCACGCCGGTCAGCGACTCCGTCACCGACCATGATTTCGCACGATCCATCGCGATTACCACGTTCGGTGCAAACTGCGCAATCGCAGACAACGCGGAAATAGCGGCGGACTCACTGCTGACATCAGCCACGATGATTTTCGGGTCGGCAAACCGTTGTGCCAGTTCAGCCGCCGATGGCCCGACGAGAACCAGACGGAATCGATCGCAATACCCAGGAATGCTCGCGAAAATTTCTTTGACGAGCTCTTCGTTGGCTGGCGCCACGATAAGCCAGGCTTCGCTGCTGCGAAACGCTCGGGGATTTTCCCAAGCCGATGTCATCTGCACCCAGACCGGCGCGTGAACTGGAAAATCTTCCCGCTGTTCATCCGGCTCCGATGCTACTTGCACCGCTCGCGGTTCGGCCACCGCCAGTGGAGGCGCCAAGTTCGCCGTCACTGACGTCGCCGGCGTTAACGACATCCTCGCTGCGCGCTGAGTGTCTGGTTCGCCAGCCGAATGAAGTGACCTCGCGATCGCCGCCACTTTTTGCTCGGTTGATGTGCGAGCCGCGATGCCCGAGCCGTCGATCAGTTCATCCACCGTTGTGATAACATCCAGCCCCAATTCGCGAGCCTGCTTTTTGGTCGTCACGGCGAGAGCGATCGCAAATTCGCTTTGCCTCACGGCTGAATCAGCGTTCGGTACGGCAAAACGGTTCGCG
>CALHZT010000218.1 GCA_938040995.1 uncultured Pirellulaceae bacterium
CCGTTCACACGGTTCGCCTGCAACCGACTGAGCATTATCCGGCTATGGTTGCAGGCGGCAGATGCGCCATGGAGATGCTACGTCGATCGAGTCGCGGGTATAGACAATCCGGTCGTGCATTCGATTCCGGCGGCCCTGCCAAAACTCGATTCTCAACGGCGCGATCCGGAACCCGCCCCAATGCGGTGGACGAGGCACGTCGCTGCCTTCGAACTTCGCTTCGTATTCCGACCAGGTGCGTTCCAGGTCGGCTCGGGACGCAACTTCGCGACTTTGCAACGATGCCCACGCGCCAATCTGGCTGCCGCGGGGCCTGGAGGCGAAGTACTCATCCGACAGCGACTCCTCCGTGCGGGAAACTTCGCCGACCACGCGGACCTGACGGTGCAGGTCGCCCCACAGAAAAGTCAACGTGGCTCGCCCCGTGGACTCGAGCGATTTGGCTTTGTCACTTTCGTAGTTGGTGTAGAACACGAACCCGCGTTCATCGAGTCCTTTCAAAAGGACGACTCGGGACGACGGCCATCCATCGGAATCGACGGCGCCGAGCGTCATCGCATTCGGCTCGTAGACATTGGCCTCAATCGCCTGATCAATCCAGCCTTGAAACTGCACGATCGGACATTTTTCGGCATCAACGATGTCGATCCCGGCGTTTTCATACTCGGAACGCAGTGAAGCCAAGTCGTTTTTTGAATGGTTTGCCATCTCAAGTCCGTTCAAGCCAAAGAAAAAACGTAATCGTTCACGGACGCTCACGTTTGAGAGGTTCACACGTTTGAGAGAGTCAGGCACAAACTTTCGGCGTTTGTCCTCAAAGCGAAATAAGTCAGTTTGCCGCCGAAAAATTGAGCCAGACCCTTGCCCGCGTGAACGGTTACGAAAAAACTCGAACGCATGCGGTGGCTCGCCATAACGGCGGACCTTACACGCGATCGAGTTTCGATCTGAATGGTGATTGCGTTTCCGCTTACACCATGTCTTTAAGGTTCTTCAAAGGACGAATCTTGATAACGTTTCGGGCAGGCTTTGCCTTGAACGTTGTCTCTTCGCCTGTGAACGGGTTGATACCCTGTCGCTCTTTCGTCGCAGGCTTGTGCTGAACCGTGATCTTGCACAAACCGTGGATCGTGAAGCATTTCGGGCCGCCCTTACCGAGCGACTTGCGAATTGCGCCTTCGAGTGCTTCGAAAACGGCACCAACTTGCTTTTTCGTAAGCTCGGTGTCTTCGGCGATCTTGGAATAGACTTCTGTCTTTGTTGGTGGTTTACCAGCAGCTTTGGCCATGATTAGCAGCCCTCTCTGAGGGGCCCTCCCTGATGGGGTCGAAATAACGGTCTTAAAAAACAAAATATCGTCGACGCATCCGTCCGTCGGATGGCGAAGATTAAAACGTTTAACCTCTTATATGCAACTCCCCAACCCCAAAAACTACTTGTACAAAGGTAAATTCCCTTCGTCCGTAGCTGACAGGTGGGGACGTTTGATCATGTGCGGCTTTCCATTGCCCGAGCATAACCAACGCTATAAGATATTGGTAAATATAGGCTTACGACAAAGAGGCTGCGGCGAATTCGTGAGAGTTTGTCGTAGATTTTTCGGGTGAAATGTTGAAATTCCACCCAGAATAACAAATTGAGAAAATCGCCAATCAGGACCAAAAACCGCCAAAAATCACTCAAATTGGCGGGGAAGGCGACCAAAACTTGCTTTCACGACGAAGCTCCAAGGATCGCGAACGAAACATGCCCAGCCCCATAACGATAAATCCGGTTAAACGTATTTTCGCAGGCTCAAAGCCGGCTGAGTCCAGCGCTGACAGAGTGTCTCCGAAGCCTCATCCAGGTTGGAAGCCTCGTCTAACTTGGAAGCCTCATCCAGGTTCCGCGACTCGAATACTGTTCGTTGTCGCACTCGTATTCGCCGTGTGCGGTGAATTGGCCATTCAAACGACCGAAGCGCAATTCGGAATTCCACTGCAAGAGAACGGCGGAAGCGCACTCGTCCTTTCCCAGCCACCAAGAGAGCTCCGTCGAGCGATCGCGAAATCAGAGACGGCTGTCAAGGAACGACGGTATTCCGATGCGATCGAATTGTTGCAGGAGATCCTGAACAACACTGACACGCAGGACTACCTTCTGCCGAATTCGAACGGAAAAACCTGGGACAGTCTGAAAAGGAAAGCGCAAAGAATCTTAAGCACCATGCCCAAGGCCGGACGAGAAGCTTACGAACTCGAAGTCGGCAGTGACGCGCGTCGCTTATTGAAGGAAGCGATTGCGAATAACGACTTGGCCAGCCTTGCGGAAGTCAAACGCCGCTACTTCCACACAAGCCACGGCTATACAGCCACGATGCTGCTGGCCAGATTTGAACTGGACCGCGGCCGTCCGTTGGCTGCTGCTGGTCAACTTCGCCAGCTGATTGACACTCCTGCAGCGATGGTCGAGTTTCAGTCGGAGATACCTTTGCTGCTTTCGATTTGCTACCAGCAAGCCGGACGTCCAGCGGATGTTCGAAAAGTCGTTGAATCGCATGGTGACTTGCTCGCAGGGGCAGCGGTCGTTGTAAGTGGCGAAAAAGTACGACTACCTGCCACCGTGGACGGGCTGGTTACGTGGATTCAAAAAGCCGCCGGAAATGGCGGAAGCCTGCGAGTCAACAATGGCAATGAGTGGCACTTGCTACGTGGTGGACCTGACCGTAACTCCGAGAGTAACGGTGGCATGCCGAGATCCCGGCAGGAATGGAAGATTCCCATGGCTCTCTGGGAAAGCAATGTCACGCGACTGAATGCCCTCCAGGAGCAGATCCTCGACTTGCCCAACTCGACGGAGGCTGCCATCCCGATTCCCCAGCCGGTTGCGGTTGGCGACTGGCTGCTTGTTCGTACGGTGCGGGTGATGTTCGGAGTCGATCTGGAAACCGGCAAACGCATCTGGCCGTATCCCGAAGAAGAGGAGTCCATGGAAGAACCTTCTTTCACGGCCACGCCCAATACCGGCAACCTGCTTCGGACGCAGATTGCAGCACGCTCGCAAAACGCCGACTTGAAACAGTTCCTGTTCAAGGACGCCATCTATACCCAGATTAGCAGCGACGGAGAGCGGGCATTTCTGCTTTTGCCGGGAGAGAACACGCAGCAAGCCACACGCAAACGAATGGCGATGCGTCCGTCTCACAATCAACTGATCGCGCTTGATATCAAGCGTGAAGGAATGACGCTGTGGACAGCCGGCGGTCCAACCGGATACGACGAATCACTCGCGGAGGCTTACTTTCTTGGCAGCCCGCTTCCGATCGACAATCGACTGTATGTCATTGCGCAAATCAACGAAGACATCCAGCTGTTGTGTCTTGACTCGGCGACTGGTTCCAAACTTTGGGCCCAGCAACTTGCTCAAGTCGAACTGAATGCACCCGCATACGATGCGACGCGCCGCCAGGCCGGAGCGACTCCCTCCTATTCCAACGGCGTGCTCGTTTGCCCAACGTCGGTCGGAGCCATCGTGGCAGTCGAGCCGGCTTCGCGAACCTTGTTGTGGGCCTATACGTACGAAGAACTGGATTCGCACCGGTACAGCCGCAACCGCCGAACGTACGTTCGAACCACACCAGCGGCGACCGAGTTCAAAAAATGGTCCGACGCCGCGCCCGTCATCTCGAACGACTATGTCGTTTTTACGCCCACGGAAACTTCCAAGTTGCTATGTCTCGACCTTCTAACCGGAGAGCCATTCTGGCCGGCCAAGAACCGGGACAAGATGGTTTATCTGGCCGGAATCAAGGACGATACTCTCCTTTGCGTCCAGACCAATGGGCTACGAGCCATCAATCTTCAGGATAACGGCAATCGTAAGTGGCCGGACATCATGCTTAACGAAGGCGAAGCTCCTACCGGGCGCGGCTTTATGAACGACGGTTTTTATTATTTCCCGACGAGTGCGTCACAAGTCGTAAAAGTCGATATGGAGAGAGGCGAAATTGTCGAGCGACAGGACACGGATCGTGTTCTTGGAAATCTGATTTGCCATCGCGATTATATGATTTCGCAATACGTGGACGGTATTTACGCCTATCCACTCGAAGCTCGTGAGCGCGCCCGGCTGAAGAAACTGATCGACGCCCGATCGGAAGACCCCGATGTCCTTCATGATTACGCGCGGCTTCTCTTCGAAGATGGAAAGACCGAAGCTGCGATCGAAACGATGCGGCGCGCGGTGAGCGCGAGTAAAGGTGACGACCAGCGTGAGTACCAGGTGGCTCTTGCCGATCTGTTTCTCAACACCGTACGAAACGACTTTTCCCGGTTCGCTGATCTTGGACCGGAGTTCGATTCGCTGGATCCACCACAGGAATTGCGACTGGAATTTGCCAAAGCCAGAATGAAGGGACAAATCGAGAGCGGCGATATCGCGAGCGCGCTGGACGCGTACGTGTCTGCCGTGGAGCTTTCAGCCGCCGTGGACGCGAGTGGCGAAGACCCGCGACCAAAACAGGTCGCCGACAGCAACACCTGGCGTGTGTCCAATAACGTCTCGCTCGCGATGGAATTCCGGTCCTTGCTCGGAAACGACGTCGAAACCGTTGGCAAAATTGTTCGAGAACAACTTCAACAGGCAATCGACTCCCCGGACGTTGACGCCTTGTTGCTCTGGGCAGACATCCTTAACACCAACGCCAACCAGTTATATTCCACCGAACTTTCTGCAGCATCGCCGATCGAGTATCCGCTTGAACCACTCGAAAAGAACAGCGCCGACCAGTTGGTTGAACTTGCCGACTTCGCCGCGTTATCGTTGGCAAAGAGAATACGGGACGATTCCCCACTCGGCGCAATCACCGCGCTGGCAAATATCACCAATCGCCAGACCAGCCCGGATGCGAGTTCGAAATCCGGCGGCAGCATGGATGGGAATCCAGCATCACGGATGGAAGCTGCGGTGATGCAGGCGGAAATCCTCTCCGAATTGCGACAGTATCAGTTAGCTGCCAAGCAGTACGATGCGATTGCCGAGGACTTCGCTTCCATGAAGTTTGGCGGAAAGACAGGTACGGAGTTGCGAGCCGCTTTTATGGCCGCGATGACCATTCGCAATGTTGATCTTCGAACCCCGCGAGTCCCGGATGGAGAGGTGAAAATCACCCGAATCAACGAACCTCAGAATCGTTCGACTACATCATTGCGATATCGCTCTGTCAACTTGCGATCATTCACGAACCCGCGACTGGCCAATCACGAATTCTCCGTCGATTTTCAGCTGGAAACGCTCATTCTTCACGACGGATTCGGCGTCGCTGTTGATTCGTGGTCGCTCGGCCCCAAGAACCTTCGCCCCGCGCGAAACAACCTGCTTCCACACGCGCACGAAATCAACGGTGTCCTTGTATTGGCACTCCCTTATGAGATCATTGCGATCGATACGTTCACCGACGACGAAAATGACGCGGTGCTCTGGCGAATGGACATCCCGGCGGTATCACGGTCTGGCAACAATTACAATTTCCAGGGACTGGGGGCAATCGACAGAAAGACGCCAGTTCCGTTTTCGTACCTTGGTTCGGTGACGCATGCCGAAGTCTGTTGCCTGCGCGGCCCCGATCTCGAATGTCGGGATTTGCTGACTGGAAAATTGAGATGGGTTCAGCGTAGCCAGTCCACACGACCCGGCACGGTCGTATTTGGTGACCAGCATTTCACGTGCTCCAACAAGCAAAAGACGATCACCACGACTGGGCTGGCCAACGTATTCGAAACGGCGACCGGGCGACCACTCGCCACTGGAGCAATGCCGGGCCGCCACTCACTGCTTACAACCAGTGGACGACTTGCGATTCAGTTCTTCGGTCAGTTTTCGAGTGGTAACGACTTTGCCGTCGGGGCCGTCGATCCGGCAACCGGCAAGGAGATCTGGAAGTTCGATGCAGAAAAAAAATCGCGAGTCTGCTTTGTCGACCATGACGAACTGGCGCTGTTCGAACCGAGTGGTGAATTCCACGTCATTCGGATGAGCGACGGCGAGATCATGCTGGAAGGCTCCGCGCTGCCGGAGAAAAAGCTCATCGGCATCGTCGTAAAAAAGACACCGGACAATTACGTACTCGCAACGAAGAACCAGCCGCCAAGAACGAAGTACCGGACAGCCAGCTATTTACCGAGAACACAGCTCGACGGAACGATTTATGGCTACGACCGAAAGACCGGAAAGGCCCAGTGGGACGAAATCAGAATCGACAACTTTGACATGATGATGCTACCGAACGAATTGCCGTTCATTTTCTTTGCGAAGAAAATCAGTAAAAATCAGAACACCAAACAGGAAGAGGCAACGAGATTCGCGGTGCTCGACACGAGGACAGGAAAATTCGTCGTACACGAAGAGCTTCCAGCGACCGAGAGTTTTACGCAATCGACGTTTGATCCGGTTCTCCAGGAACTCAGCCTGACGACTCAGAGAACTGCCATCAAACTTCGACCGACGAGCGCTCCACGTTCCAAGCCAGATCCAAAAATCCCGAAAAACCTCGAAGATAGTACCGCCGCAACGTCCAGTTTTCCGACGATGCGGCCCGGTGATCCCATCATCCGGCCCGGTGCTCCGGTCCAGATTCCGGGAATTAATCGTTGAGCCCGCAGCGACCGCTCGCGGGTTCGTTTTCACACACTCTTTAATCACCGACTGTCACAAATTCAAAAATCGACTAGCTTATTGGCTTGGATTTGATGAATTTCAAGCAGCCACGGACAAGGAATACGAATGTCGAGCCCGGATAAATCTGCGATCGACCAGATTGCCAAAGCCCGCCAACAACTTACTGATGAACTGTCAAAAGTCATCGTAGGGCAGGAGCAAGTCGTCGAAGAGCTGCTCATCTGCCTTTTCAGCCGCGGCCATTGCCTGCTCGAAGGCGTACCCGGTCTGGCCAAGACGCTGATGATCAGTACGCTCGCGCAGACAATGAACCTGTCCTTTAGCAGGATTCAGTTCACGCCGGATCTGATGCCCGCGGACATTACCGGCACGGAGATTCTCGAAGAGAACAAATCATCCGGCGCCCGCGAACGACGCTTCATGGAAGGCCCGATCTTTGCCAACGTCGTCCTTGCCGACGAAATCAACCGGACACCTCCAAAGACGCAAGCCGCATTGCTCGAAGCGATGCAGGAACGCCAAGTGACGGTTGGACGGGAACGACGCCCCATGGCGGATCCATTCTTCGTCCTCGCGACTCAGAATCCAATCGAACAGGAAGGGACGTATCCGCTACCGGAAGCGCAGCAGGATCGTTTCATGTTCAAGGTCTACGTCGAGTACCCGTCGTTCGAAGACGAATTCGAGATCGCACGTCGGACAACCGCGCTGGAAACGCATAGCGTTCAACCAGTCCTGTCCGGTGAAGAGATCCTGAACATCCAGCGGATTGTTCGCGAGGTCCCCGCCAGCGACCATGCGTTACGGTACGCGTTGTCACTGGTTCGACAGACGCGAGTCGACAGTCCGGGGGCTCCGGCGTTTGTGCAGGAGATGACGGCGTGGGGAGCCGGACCACGAGCCGTCCAGTTCCTGATTATCGGTGCGAAGGCCCGTGCCCTGATGTACGGTCGCACACACGTATCGACGGAAGATATTGCGGCGCTTGCCAAACCGGTCCTGCGACACCGCATGGTTGTAAACTTCGCGGCTCAAAGCGAAGGTGTTACGTCGGACAATATCGTTGAGCAATTAATCGACGTTACCCCATCCAAGGAAGATGAACTGACTCGCGATGCCCGATTCCAAAAGATTTTTGCATCCTGAGGCAATTGCCCGTCTGGCCCGGTTGGATCTTCGAGCCAGACACATTGTCGAAGGATTTCTGTCGGGTATGCACCGCAGCCCTTACTTCGGTCAGTCGGTAGAATTCCGACAACACCGGGAGTATGCGCCGGGTGATGATCTGCGGCATGTTGACTGGAAGGTGTGGGCTCGCCAGGACCGTTTGTACGTCAAGCAGTTTGAAGAGGATACGAATCTTCGCTGCCACCTGCTCGTCGATGTTTCCGCGAGCATGCAGTACGGCAACGGCCCGCTGAACAAGTACGAGTACGCATGTTCCGTCGCGGCAAGTCTGGCTTATCTGGTTCTCAAGCAGCAGGACGCGATCGGGTGCACCTCGTTTGACGAGTCGATTCGTAAAATCGTACCGACAAGAAGTAAGCGTACGCATCTTCAGGCGATTATTGATTCGCTGAACGTTTCCGAGCCGCAGGACAAAACGGAGATGTTTCGCATCCTTCGTTCAGTCGCCGAGGCGCAGCCGCGACGCGGCATGATGATTCTCGTTTCTGATTTATTGACGGAAAGCGACGGCCTGATCCGCGGGCTGAGGTTGTTACGACAACGTGGGCACGATGTCCTCGTGCTTCACGTGATGGATGATGACGAGCTCGATTTTAATTTCAGCGGTCCAACAAGGTTTGAAGGGCTCGAGTCACTCGACGCGCTCAACTGCAATCCGCGCGCGTTGCGTGAAGGCTACCTGGATTCGCTCAATGAGTTTTTGACAGAAACCCGCCGCAAGCTTGCCGGACACGGTATTGACTATGCGCTCGTGCGCACGAGCGAACCACTCGGCACCGCACTAACGAAGTTCTTAAGTTCAAGAATGGCTCGACAAAGATAACAACCGGACTCCCCGTTTCTCGACACTCGCAACTCGACACTCGCAACTAAGAAAAAATGCAATTCCTTTTTCCACTTCTGACCTGGGGATTTTTACTGGTCCTCGTTCCGCTGTTGATCCATCTGATCAACCTGATGCGGCAGAAGCGCGTCAAATGGGCTGCAATGGACTTCCTGCTGAAGGCCCACAAGAAGCATCGAAAATGGGTCTGGCTGAAGCAGTTCCTGCTGTTGGCTTCGCGAATGCTTGCCATCGCCCTGATCGTGGCAATGCTCGCCAACCTTGTCACCAAAGACGAGTGGACCAGCTTCTTCGGAGCCAAAACAACGCATCACATCGTTCTGCTCGACGACAGTTACTCGATGTCCGACGTGATGGGTTCCAAATCGTCCTTTGACCGGGCCGACCAGGTTCTCCAGCGACTGGCAAGTAGCATGATCTCCGAGAATTCCGTCCAGCGGTTCACGCTGATGCGGTTCTCCGGCGCTGCCCGGGGCATTGGACAACCAGAAGGACAAGCCAACGCCGGCGAACCGGCAGTCACCGAGATCGACTCGAACGAAGTCTCCGGGCTGTTCGGCCAGTTCGCCGACATCAACAGCGTGACGATCGATGCGGATTTTGAAGAGCTGCTTCAGGACAAACGACGACGCTTCGACGTTTCAAAACTTGCCGCCGGACCGGAAACCGCCCTGCGACTGACCGCCGAGCTCGTCAAACAGACGGATGATGAGCGGCCAATTGTCTACGTCGTATCCGACTTTCGCGTTCCCGAGTGGGAATCACCCACCGCAATCCTAGGTGCGATCAACGAACTCGAAGAAGCCGGCGCGAAGGTCAATATGGTCCGCTGTGCCGAAGATGAACACGCCAACCTCGCCATTACCGATATCAAGCCGACCGAGGGCACTCGAGCCGCCGGTGTGCCGCTGTTTGTCGATGTGACGGTTCGCAATTATGGAAAGACGGAACGAACCCAGGTCGCCGTTGGCATCCAGTCGATATTTTTCGGTCGTGATGCCTCCATCGACGATCCAGCCGACAGTTCCGGCGCGATCAGTGAATTGCCCAACTTGCTTATCGAGCGGATCGCGCCCGGTGAGTCGGTTACCAGAAGGGCACAGGTTTACTTCGCCAATTCGGGCCAGCATGTTGTCTCGGCGACTTTGCCAGCCGACACGGTCGAGGCCGACAATCAGCGTTGGTGCGTTGTCGATTTTCCCGACGGAATTCCCGTCCTCGTTGTTGATGGAGATCCGCAGCAGGTCAACGCGGCTTATCTTCAGTCGGTTTTTCAGCCGGGTGAACGAGTCACCACCGGTATCCGTCCGGAATCACAGACAGTGGCATTCCTCCGCGACGCACAACCGGGTGACCTTGAAAAGTTTCGCGTGATCTACCTGCTGGACGTTCCGAGGCTGGATGACCTCGCGAAGAAGAATATCGAAAACTACGTTCGCTTCGGCGGCGGACTCGCGGTGTTCATGGGGCCAAATTCCAATCTGACTTTTTACGAACAGTGGGCAACCGCATCTTCCGATGCGGATAACGAAGAGCTGCCAGGATTCTTTCCCGTACCGCCAGAGCGTATCGGCGTTTTGCCGACCAGTGATGGTGGCCCGTCCCTGCTGGTGGAAGACCACCCGATCTTCAACGTGCTACTCGGCGAAGGCAAAGTGTACGCATCGCTGATCCAGTTCGAGGAGTTCGTCCAGTTGCCGCCCGCGTGGCAGCCGTCGGAGAAGACATCCGCCTCGGTGATTGCGTCCTTGAGCGATGGCAGCCCGCTTGCCGTCGAGCAAACATATGGCGACGGACGCCTGGTAGTATTCCTGACGACGTTGGCTCCCAGCTGGAATTCATGGGCGACTCAACCAACATTTCCCGTCATGCTTTTGCAGACGCAATCGTATCTCGATTCGGCTCGCAAACCGCAAAGCCCGCGACTGGTTGGTGAGCCGCTAACGATTGAACTCAATCCGGACGAATACCAGCCAGCCGTTGATTTTATGGTGCCCGGTTTAAAACCGGACAAGCCGCTCAACATTAAACGCCAGGCGACAGCCGTCGCCGGTCTGGCAGACAAGTCACTAAAAACGGGCCTCGGGATCGGCGAAAACGAGCGAGCCTCCCGCACCGACAAACCTGGAATTTACGAAGCCTGGCCCCGCTCGTTGAACGGCGAGCTGAAGGTGCAACGGTTCGTCATGAATGTCGATTCACGCGAGGGCGAGTTGGCATTATCAACAAAGAAAGACCTCGCGAACGTGCTGACTGGTACCAACGTCGAGTTGTTTGCCGCCGACGACCTGACTCTGGGGAACGATGAAGAAGGCGGTTTTGCGTGGAGCCAGTTTTTGATGTACGCCCTGATCGCGATTCTGATTTGCGAACAGATTCTCGCCTACCTCGGCAGCTACCACGCCAAACAGACTCGTAAGACCGGAACCGCAGCATCGATGGCCGCAGCAAAATTGTCTGGCAGAGCGGGAGTCGCCAAGTCATGATCCCACTCCTCGCACAAACCGAAACACGTACGTTTTACCAGGCATCACGATTGGGCGCGATGGATCAGTGGTGGCATTGGCTCGCCCTTATCGGCGTGGTCATCGCGATCATCCTCTTCGTCACGTCCCTGTATCGCCGCGACGGCGTGGACCTGAAACGCCCGACTCGCTGGACCCTGCGTCTGCTGCGCATCGCCGCATTCGCCGGCATCCTGATCTTCTTCCTGAAGATCGAAAAACGGACCGAGCAGAAGCTCGTCAAAAATTCCCGAGCCATCGTTCTCATCGACACGAGCCAGAGCATGGGACTCGCCGATCAGAATCAGACGGCGGATCGCAGCCGTATTGAACAAGTCGCGAGTACGCTGGGCGACGGCCTCATCGAGAATATTCGGCAGCAGCATGATGTCGTCGTGTATGGATTTGACCAGTCCGACCGCCCGACTGAATTGGCCAGCCTCCCCAAGTCGCTGGTAGAGGACGCGGGGGATGATTCCGCCGCGGGTGCTTCGCTCGATTCGAAACGCGGTTGGGCGCGGACGATGTACATTCTCGCGATCATTTTCCTGTTAGCAGCTTGCGCGGCGGTGGCGGCTCATTTGCTGCTCGGCTATGCCGTGAGAAACCAGGACGGCGAAAGCTGGGCGCTGCTGGTGGCGATCGGATGCCTGATCGTTGCCGGTGTCTTTTATTCCGTGACGAATTTGCGTTACCCGGAGATCGGTTTCAGCCAGGCATTTCGCGGCGCCGCGGTCGCAGATTCTGACGCTGACGACGACGCGAAGGAAGCGGATCCATCGACTGTCGTGCCAGATGTCGACTGGGCCCAGACACTCGTACCGCGCGGAGCCGAAACCCGGCTGGGTGACGCGATCCAGTTTGTTATCGACAAAGAGCAGGGCGGGCCGATCGCTGGCGTTACCGTTTTCACAGACGGGAACGCGAATGCGGGAGTCGATTTTCGCGAGGCGGTCTCGGCGGCTCAGGAAGCCACCATTCCCATTCATCTCGTCGGCGTCGGAAGCTCGCAGCGACCGACGAATGCCCGAGTCGTCGATATCGAGGCACCGGCCAAAGTGTATCCCGGCGACATGTTCACCGTTCGCGGATTCGTGCAGGCGTACGGGATGGCTGGCAAAGGCCTGACCGTTCAACTGCTTTCGAAACCCATCGTTGGCGATGAAAGCGACGCGAAAGTCGCGCCCGGAAAAGAGGACGAGCAAATCGTGACGCTTGGGCCGGAGGGTGAAGTCACTACCGTCGAGTTCAAGGTGACGCCCGATGAAATGGGCCGCCGCCGGTTCATCGTGAGCATTGACGGTGCGGCGGAGGACCTCGACGATCAGGACAACGAAAAATCACAGGATGTCGAGATTGTCGATCGCAAGAACAGGGTCTTGCTGATTGCCGGCGGGCCGACTCGCGAATACCGCTTTGTCCGCACGCTGTTGTTTCGCGATCAGGACACCAAGCTCGACGTCATTTTGCAAAGTAGCCCCGAGGGTGCGGCTCAGGAAGCCGACGGGGTGCTCGATGACTTGCCGACCGAAGCAAAAGACCTGTTCGATTATGACTGCATCGTCGCCTTTGATGCGGATTGGGAAGCGTTTGAACTTGAGCAGATTGAATTGCTCGACCGTTGGGTTGCTGAAAAGGCCGGCGGGCTGATCCTCGTGGCGGGTCCCGTGAACACACCCGAATGGACCACGTTACGTCGGGATAATCGAGCCACCAATATTCTCAAGGGCCTGTACCCGGTGACTTTTTACAGTCGCACCGTTTCGCGACTGGCCCGCGGCCAGATTTCGCGAGACGCCAATGCCGTCATGATGACACCGGCAGGTGAACAGGCGCGATTCCTGTGGCTGGACGATTCCGCGACGCAGAGCCAGGCGGTATGGAAGGAATTCCCGGGGATCTATTCGGCTTATCCCGTTCGCTCTCTGAAACCAGTCGCCACGCTTTACGCGGAACTGGACAAGACCAGCCGCAGTGATCAGAAAAACGTTTTTGCCGCCGAACAGTTTTATGGGGCAGGGCGGGTATTTTATCTCGGAAGCGGTGAGCTTTGGCGACTGCGAATGCAGGATCCCAAACTTTTCGAACTGGTGTATACGAAGCTTGTGCGACACGTCAGCCAGGGCAGGTTGCTGCGAGATTCCAGTCGTGGAGTCCTGATGGTTGGCAAAGACCGCTGCATTCTTGGCGAAACAATTACCGTTCGCGCGTCACTCACCGATTCGCAGTTCCGTCCGCTGGAAGACCCGACGGTTTCCGCTGATTTGGTTGCACCCGATGGTGTTCGCAAGCCGCTGGTTTTACGCCAGGTCAAGGATGCACCTCGACCCGGATCGTACGCGGGGCAGTTCAGTGCGACTCGCGAAGGCGACTATCGCATCGAGCTTCTGGTTCCGGACAGTGAGAACTTTGACTTGTTGACGAGCGCCGTTCGTGTCCGCGTTCCGCAGCTCGAAATTGAAAGCCCGCAACGAAACGACGCCGTGATGAACGAAATCGCGTCGGCAACTGGCGGAACCTACTATGCCGGGCTCGGCAGCCTCGCTTCGACGACCGAAGATCTGATTTCGCGACTGATTCCGCAGGACCAGGAAACCTACCTGCCAGGCACGCCGGATCGCAAATTCCAGCAGCGCCTGATGTCGTGGCTAATGGCATTGATCTGCGGCATGCTAACCCTTGAATGGCTCATCCGACGACTCAACCGACTGGCATGATGACGAAATCACGCAACACAACAACGGCAACAGGAACCGAAAGGGGCGTCAAAGCGCCCCTCACCCCCGGCACCTCTTTCCCTGACCAATCCAGAACTACGGAAAGCTGCAGCTGGATGCCCGTATGACCACGCACCTGACAAAACGCATTACCGACTTGCTCGATTCCGTGCGACGGCGCATTCGTCGCTACGTCTGGATCGAAGGAATCGCCGTTGCCATCGCGTGGCTCATCGGAATTTACTGGATCGCTTTGGCACTCGATTACTTGCCCGTCCGACTGGGCGCTAACGAAATGCCCGGCAGCGCACGCATCACGCTGCTGGTAATCTCCGCCGTCGCATTACTCTACGTCCTATACCACTGGATTCTCCGACGTGCCTGGGCAAGCCTCCAGGATCCCAGCATCGCGTTGCTCATCGAACGCAAGTTCCCCGAGTTCCAGGACAGCCTGGTCACCGCGGTCGAACTGGATCAGTCGACTGGCGAACACGACGACCCACTACACGACGAACTGCTGACTCGAGCCCGCGATCGAGCCGACAGGTACGCGGGAAATGTCGACATTGAAAAGCTCTTTAACTATTGGCCGCTTCGCAGGGCGGTCATACTGGCTGGTTCGGGTCTCCTGTCGATCCTGCTCATGTCGGTACTCGCGTGGCCAACCTTCCGACTTTCGCTGCAGCGGTTGTACGGGCTCACCGATACGACGTACACTCGCCAGACCTATCTCGAAATGGTCGACTTTGAAAATGGAAAAATCACTGTCGCCCGCGGCTCGGACGTCACTGTTCGGGTTCAGGCCGACTCGACCCGCAGCCAACCGCCGCCCAAAGTTTGCTCCATTCATTACCGGACAGCATCCGGCGAAAAAGGGCGCATGAACATGAGCAAAATGGGAGCCCCGCGGGACGGATTCCAGCAGTACACGCTGGATTCGAAACCGTTCAAGGGCATCCTTTCCGACATCGAGTTCGATGTGGTTGGTAACGACTATCGAATTCGACAGCAGCTTGTGCGAGTCGTCGATAGCCCGCAGGTAGTCAACGTCAACATTCGCTGCGAACGCCCCGCATACACTGGCTTGTCTGCCAGCGACACGGCCTGGTTCCCGGGAATCAAGTTGCCTCAGGGAAGTCGCCTGACTCTTGATATCGAAACAAACAAACCACTTGTATCAGCAACGATTGCCAACGTGCTGGACAAGGAAAACGCCCAGAAACTTACGCCGGCAGAATCTGTCAACGTTGCAGACGCCGAAGCTGGCGGTAACGAAGCTGGTAGTGACGACGCTGCCAACAACGAAGCTGCGAAGCACGTCACGTTTCCTGTCGAGTCGCTTACGGAAACGATTCGTTACGAGGTGACGCTTGCCGATACGGACGGAGTCACCAGTGAGCGGCCTTATCTGATTTCGATCGTGGCCGTTCCCGATTCGCCCCCGTCGATTGACTTGCGACTGAGCGGTATCGGATCCGCCATTACGCCGGACGCGAAAATCCCGGTCACGGGCGAAGTCACCGATGACTATGGCATTGCCAAAACCTGGTTCGAACTGGAACTACCGAAACCCGCGGAGAGTGAGGATGCGCCTTCCCGGCAATTCGCGCTACAACTGAAACCGACGGGCGAGCTGGACACCGCGCTCGATTTTCGCCAGCAACGAGCCGCCGAAGAAGATCCGCTGACGCTCGAAACCGACTCCAAAATTGTTTTGTCTGTCCGCGCTTCCGACAAGTATGACCTCGATGATGTTCCCAACATCGGGCAGGGCGACCGGTATGAACTCGAAGTCGTTTCGGCAGGTCAGCTAATTGCACTACTCGAAGCCCGCGAGATTGGGCTACGAAAACGCTTCGTGCAGATTATCGACGAGATGCGGGAGATGCGGGACAGCCTCGCGCGAGTCCAGTATGAACCGACAGTAGACCCGGAAGAATCCGAGGGCGCACTTTCCGACGATGAAGGAGCACCAACGAACAGTCTCGAGCGAGCCATCGCGCTCCGGCAGCTTCGCGTGCAGCGCGCGTTGCAACATACCCAGCGGGCAACCCAGGAAGTCATGGGCGTCGCCTTGTCGTTCGATGACATACGCATGGAGCTGGTAAACAATCGTATTGATGCTGCTGACCGAATGGAGCGAATCGAAAGCGATATCGCGAATCCATTGAAACAGGTGGCAACGGAACTGTATCCCGTGCTCGAAGATCGACTGGATCGACTGGACGATTTCATCGAAGAGTCCAGGCCGGAAAGCGAAATTGCCAGTGGAGCCATCGTGGCTCTGGCTGGGGCTGACGAGATCCTGTTGGCTCTTGAGAGCGTCCTCCAGAAAATGCTCGAACTTGAGACTTATAACGAACTGGTAGACCTGGTACGTGAACTAATAAACGATCAGGACGATCTGACCGATCGAACCAGAAAGGAACAGAAAAAATCAGCCCTGGAACTGCTGAAATAGGGACTGTCGTTTGCTGGATCCCTGAAGGGCAGCAATAATAAGAGTATCAATCGAATAGATGAAAAGCTGGCAATCTCCAGGGAAGGAGGCACCCCGCCAGCCCAACAGGAAATGGAGATCACATGCGCCGCGTACGAATCTGCAAACTCGTACTTCTCGTCGTAGCATTCGCCGCGTTGGCTCCGACTGGTATTTCGAATCTCCCCGGATGGTCTTTGATCCCAAACGCGGCTGCCCAGTCGAATGACGACAAAAACGTCTTGGAGCGAAAGCCGTCGGACGAACTCGCGCTAAACCAGGGCGATCTTGCGTCAAGATATGCGGAACTCGAAAAACTCATCTTGCGAATGGCCGAATTCGACGCGGCAGATAATCCGCGCCGGGCCGAGTTGCTGAAAAAAGCGTTCGGCATGAGCAAGGAGCGCAACGTTCGCTTGCAGTTTGACAAGCTGGTTGATCTCCTCAATCAACAGAAGCTCTCACGAGCCATCTCCAATCAAAAGTCTGTCAAAGGCGACTTGCAGGCAATCCTCGATTTGCTGCTGAGCGAAAATCGGGCGGACCGCCTGAAAGATGAGCAAGCCAGAATCAAGGAGTACCTGAAAGAGATCGAGCGAATCCAGCGCATGCAACGTAGCGTCCAGGGACGCACGGAAGGTGGCGTCGATCCGCTAAAGGTCGCCAAGGAGCAGAAGCGAGTCGCTGAACGAACGGGCGAACTCGGCAAGAAGATCGACGATAGCGAATCTGGCGAATCAGATCAGAACGGCGAATCGTCAAACAGTGAGTCGAAGGATGGCAAGTCGTCTGACGCCGAGAATGGAGATTCGGACAAAGCGGACGGCGAAGGAGAAG
>CALHZT010000219.1 GCA_938040995.1 uncultured Pirellulaceae bacterium
GGACGGAGCCTCGCCCTCCCGTCAGCCGCAACCTGATGAAACAAACGGCCTGATACTTTTCTCGCCATCCAAAAATGACAAAATCAATGTACGATCAGGCTCAAAAACTTCGACGCATGATGTTGGACCAGCAGGCGAGCGATGCGCCCCTGCCGCCTCCGCGCATGATCGCATTCGTTGGCGGCTATGATCGAGTCGGTAATTCGACCGCCTGCGTAGCGATCGCGTCCGCGATGGTTCGCACTGGTGAGCGCGTCCTGCTGATCGACGGAAACCTGCAACGCGGCTCGATCACCACGATGACTGGAGTACAGGATCCGGACTGTTGCGTTCAGGATGTACTCGCCGGCAAAGTGCGACTTGGCAATGCATTCCAGCCGGGACCGCATGGTCTGCTAGTACTGACTAGCCGTGGAGAGTCGCTGATTCAGTCGCAATATACGCATGCGGAAACGAGAAGACTCTTTGAAGATACGGCAAATGCCAGCCAGCTTGGCGATTTGATATTCCTCGATTGCAGTTACGGGGACCAGCGACTACTGTCCCCCGCAATCCAGAACGCAGATCGTGTGGTGGTTACGACAACCGTCCACGAGAAAGCCGTTCTGGAAACTTATCGAACGATCAAATCGCTGGTGAATCGGCATCCTGCACTCCGGTGCGATGCTGAGGGAAATGCAGGCACTGCCACCATCGACTTATTGATCAACGGAGCAGACAACGAACAATTGGCCGCCGGGATCGCGGAGCGGATGCAGGCGACGTGCCAGCATTACCTTGACGCGGAGGTTGGCTATGCCGGCTGGATACCGAGCCAGCCCGACATACTGGACGTGCGACCTGACTCGGTCGCTTATGGGTTGATCGCAGCCATCGGGGCGCGGTTGTCCAGCGTCGAAAGAAGCAAACCAGGAAACAGAAAGAAAGGTGATTCCGTCGAAGTTGCAAAGTCATCGTGACAGCAAATCAGCCCTTCGGCGGGAAACCCTGTTCACCGCACCGTAACAAACCAGAAACAGCCAAATTTTGAGTAAACGATAAGGTTCGTTCGCCCTTGTGGTGAAGGAACAAAATCAAAGAAGAGATTTTTCCTAACGCTAAACGTAAAGAAACACCGATAGCCAATTCTGATCAACTCTGTACCTTTCTTGTTACGTTAACTTTTAACGTCTGGCAAAGATCTACAGATTGGAATGCGTTGGCTGGCGCTTCCTCACCAGGCTTAGACGGAAAGCTGACGGGGACAGGTTGATCTTTACGTTGATTTGAATGTCGACACGATGTCGTCATTGCATACATAGCAACGATTCGAAGAATACAGCCGTTTGGCTTTTGCGAGATCGTAAATTTGCGATCTGCAGATGTTAAACGCCGGCACATCACGGAGGATTGTATGGCGGCAGTTGTAGCCAAAGAAGAGCGCGGAGCTCTCTGGGAAGAGTACAAGAAGGACATGACGAATGAGGAGTTGCGAAACATCCTCGTCGAAACCTACCTTCCTCTCGTGAAGTATAACGGCGAGCGAATCTGGGCTCGCCTTCCCGACGGAGTCGAACTGGACGACTTGATTTCCGCCGGAGTCTTTGGACTGATGGACGCGATCGACGCGTTTGATCTATCCCGAGGCGTGAAATTTGAAACCTACTGCGTCCCGCGTATTCGTGGAGCCATGCTCGACGAGCTGCGGACAATGGACTGGGTCCCACGACTGGTTCGCTCCAAGGCGAGCAAGCTTGCCGAAGCCAATCGCGTTCTCGAGACCAAGCTCGGCCGGCATCCTACCGAAGCCGAACTGGCGACTCAGCTGGAGATCACCGTCCCTGAACTTGAGAAGATGCTCGTCGATGCGAATGCCGTCGGCCTGATCAGTCTTAACAAGAAGTGGTACGAAACGGACAGCTACAAGGATGTTCGCGAGATCGACATCCTGCAGGACAAGAAGGGCGAAGATCCGACTCGCCGCGTCCATAAGAATGACTTGATGAAACTGGTCACCAAAGGCCTCAATCGCAACGAGCGATTGATCATCATTTTGTACTACTACGAAGAGCTGACGATGAAAGAGATCGGTGCCACGCTCGATCTTTCCGAAAGTCGCGTGAGCCAGATGCACTCCAGCATCGTCCAGCGACTGCAGGGCCAACTTGGTCGCCGTCGTCCCGAGTTTGGTGGCTCGAAACGCTAGTCATCCCCGGGATGGGCACTTCCGCCCGTCCCTTCAGAACCGAGCCACAAGCGACTTGCTTTCATCAAGAGAGCAAGTCGCTTTTCATGTGCGCGATAGTCGCCTTTCGCTCCGCGAAAGCAGCGTGGCATTGAACTTGCGAGGCTTCCGCGAAAGCAGCATCCGGGGTAGGTTCGTCTTACAAGATCCAAGGTGGGATGAAGTCCTAGTCGTCTTGCGCAAGGCGATAGTTTTCTGACTGATGGTGCCATTTATATGTTCCCTGTTTAATGAAAGGGAAGAGCTTCCGGATTGTCTTAGGGGTCTTGTCCGTTATAGAAATGATTATTTTCGACGGGATCAAGTTAGGTTCGTGCCAAGACGTATCATCGCTACACACGCAGACCACCTTCAAGAAGTTCCATGAGTGCTGAACTGCGGTAGTGGGCAGTTCGTCAGGTGGTTCACTCAAACGAATTGTACGATCCACCAAATCAATGATGCCAAATGGATATCCGAAACTCTTACATTCGTCGGGAGTGTTCGGGTAGTACCGCAGGTGCACAGGATCAAATGCTCCTCGCCCATTTGACCACTTGGGGTACGGGCGTACTTCTTCTGGATCGTACGGAGCGAAGATTTTCTTGTTTTCCGCATCAAAGAAGTCATCAAATTTATGCCGCGTCAGCTCATTCCGCATCAAATCGTAGATGACCAAGCCGTTTCTCGGATCCCGCGGAACCTTCGGATGAAGGGAACGCTCCTGCTGCGTTATATAAAATCGGCCACTTGGAGAAATCTGGCTCTGAGCAGGGCTAATCGAATTGGTCAGCTTTTGCCTCTTTAACGGTCGAATCACACGAGCGTCTTGCGAAAGCTCCAGAACAAGGAGTTCAGCACTCCTGTCTTTTGCATCGCCGGCCCGAATCACTGAGACCAGTCGCGGGTTAAAGCCACTCGAATAGCCATTGAACTGCGGACGGGAATGGAATAAGCAACTTGGCCGACCATTCTCATCCCAAGTTAACCTGTAGTTCTCCTGGCAAGTTCCGATCTGTACGAGCAGCGATAACGTCAGCGCTGCGACTATTGCCGATTGGGGAATGGCATTCGATTGATCTCGTGGAATCATGCCAATGATCTACCTTAAAACCTTAGTTGAAATAGATGGCGATTACGTTCCTACTTGGCTGACATCCCTCTGTGTGACATCCACTTGGGCAGTCAGGTTCGGGTTCATCATACGGCATGAACCGTTGCCAGATCGAAAAATCGACTTTCCGCCTACGCTCTGTCCTTCAAAGACAACTTTTTGGCAATTGACGGGCGCTACCGGTTGTTGCGCATTTTCCGGTTTGTACCAGTCATTAATGCCATTGAAGTGCCATCTGGGAGGGAGGGTAATGCCTATGTGTGGGCTACGTTACCCAAAAGGATGGTTTCCAAAGTAAGTAGAGAGCCAGAAAATGAATCAGGAATTCGATCAATCGACAGACGCTTCCTCGCCCACTGCCGTTGCGGAGATGGAGCCGGGTTCCGAGTCTGATTGTCAGACCGAAGTCTCTTCCGAAGCCGCGGTTTCCGTGTCACAGGAAGAAGCCGCCTCCGACGGCATGATCGACTGCCCCAAATGCGGAATTCGATCGAGCTGGGGAGAGGCATCATGGTGCCCCAACTGCGCTTACTATCCCGAGATCGACGAAATTGTTCAAAGCAATCCTGAATTGCAAATGCGGGAAGAAGAGGCCGCCGAAGAACAGCAATCCGCAGAGGAACGGCACGGCTGGATCCTTGTCACGATTGGTGGAGTCGGCGCGATCCTGCTGTTCTCCATGGCCGTTCGAGTGTTCTTCTACTACAACGACGGCCCGCGAGGGCAATGGTGTATCGTCCAGACGCTGGTTGGGCTCGCCTGTTTTCTGGTAGGGCAGCTGCTTGCGACCAAACACGCCATGGGAAAATCGACGGGCATTAAATTGGAAGATGCCGTCATTCGCCCTCTAACCGTTTGGGGCAGTACGATCCACGAGTTGCCACGCGGCAAGCAACGAATCTATGTGGCGGTATGGGGAATGGCAATCTCACTGTTCGCGATGCTGTGCATTGGTGGTGTGACATCGGAGATGATCTTTGGAAACACGGTTGCGCCGTTTCGTGGCAAGAAAATTAATATCAGCAAGCTTTCGCAGAGCGTTCCGGAGCCGTCAGGCGACGAATATCTTGTGGATAGCTTGAACGATCTTCAAGAGCAAATGGAAGCACCAGAAGAATTGCCACTGGACCTTGAGAGTCCATTGTCATGCCAGGTCTACGGCTTCATGCGTGATGGTAGCGAGACGGGAGTCAGTCGGCTTTTGCTCTGTGGAATGGCGAACGGTGAGCTTCGACACGTGGCTATCGTGGGGACCGGTAGTTTGAAAGCGAGCGCAAGGCAGAAGCTTCGTGACTACCTCAATAACAATACTCGCGAGCAACCGTTGGTCGATACGAAGTATCGAGCCACCTGGGTGAATCCCGTGGTCGGAGTCGTCGTGGAGTTTGATGGATGGTCTGCGAAGAACGAAATGAATTCTCCGAAGCTATCCAAAATTGGCCGAGTCGGTTCGACGACAAAACAGCCGAATCAACAAGCAGACGATACTGCCGACTCGCCTGAGAACGTCGGCGAAGAAGTCGATTTGAAGGCTGTGGAGTCGGCTCTTTCAGAATAGACAACGGTAACCAATCAACAGAACTTAACACGTTTGTCTGACGTCCGTTCAGCTTCCAACAACAAGCGGCTTGCTTACATAAAGAGAGCAAGTCGCTTTTCTGTGCGCGATAGTCGCTCGAAACAATCGGGGGAGTTGAGCATAAAGTAGCCTCGACAGTTCAATGGCTTCGCTACTTTCACGAAGCGAAAATCACAACCCGACGCGTGAGCGAGGGCACATGCTGGAGTGCGGTCCCTCGCTCACGCGTCGGGTTATGATTAATGCCGCCTTTCGCTCCGCGAAGAAGCAGCGTCCCACGTAGGCCGGCAACAAGCGGCTGAGCTGTTCACCATCTTCGGCCGGTCGACGCCGCGCCGTTCCGGCAACGGAAGCTTCTGAAGGCCCATCTTTTCGTTGACCGCAATTGCCGGCACTGCGCAGCGTCGACCGGTCGAAGTTGCAGTGCGTTATCGCCGCTTGTACCAGCCTACTTTGGAAATGCGTAGGTAGGGCCAAGGATCGTTCGAGAAATTACTGCCTGATCTTCCTCCGTCTTTCCCGCGCAGGCGGGAATCCATTGAATCGGATTGGCTTTTTGATGCAGGGAAAGACATTGAGCGTTCATACGCTTCGAGTGGGTCCCCGCGTTCGCGGGGAAGACGGCCATAGGCCGTCAATTGAGTCGTCATG
>CALHZT010000220.1 GCA_938040995.1 uncultured Pirellulaceae bacterium
CGGAGCCTCGCCCACCCGCCGTCACAAAACGGAAGCACATTCAAGCTTTTTATCTCAACCTCTCCGACGCTGAAGCTCGACCTCTCTCCGGATTCTCGCGAGTTCGAAAGGGGGAGGTGATTGGAGAGGTGACTGATGGATTGTGTGCTGAAATTTTCCGTCGTGATTCCTTTGTTGGAATTTGCTCCACACTTTGCCTCCTGCTCGCGCTGCTGCTGCCCTCCACCGTTTCCGCCGATGAAATTTACGATGAAGATCCGTATGACATCATCAAGCTGACGCAAAAATTCCGTGGCGAAGAATTTCGCGTATTTCCCATTCCCGAAGCGGACATCGCGAACAAATCAAAACCGCTTCGGATCCGGTTTCTCGAATCGCCGGAAAAGTACTTTGAGATCAACCATGAAGACATCGCGAAGATCAACCGGTTTCCCAGCATCGTGCTCGCAAAAACCGGCGAGCTAATCGCGGAACGTGATTTTGATCGAGCCTACTGGCATCTCGATTTTTTGCGGTTGGAATATCCCAAGGTTGATGGGCTGCAAAAGTCGATCAGCACGTTGCTGTATCAGGACGCGGGCGATGCCTACAAGCGCGGAGCGTACGGCGAAGCGTTATCGCTGCTCGACGAAGTCAGTAACCTTGGCGGTAAGAGCAAATCACTTATCTCGGCGGCTGATAATGTTGCGAAGAAAATGTTCAACGAACACGTTCGCAAGAAGGATTACGGCGCGGCTCGGCTGATGATCGACTGGGCCGATGCCCGCTTCGGTCGCAAGTCGTTTGGCAAGACGCTGTCCAACTGGGAAAGTCAGCTGGGAGCCGTCGCGAAGCGTGACATGGCCTCCGCCGATAAATCGCTTCGCGCTGGTGACTTGCGTCAGGCGTACGAACTATCTCAACGTGCCCTGCGGACGTGGCCCAATTTGCCGGGAGTCGTTGATCTGGCCGCGAAGATTTACGACCAGTATCCGGTGGTGCGAGTCGGTGTGACTCGTCCCGCTCTCAATATGGATCCTCGCAGCAGCGAAGACTGGGCGGCTCGTCGCACGGGGCGATTACGACATCGGACGCTGGTGGAGTTGCAGGGCTATGGCCCGGATGGCGGCGAGTATTTCTGCCCGATTGGTCGAGTCGAAGTGACTCCCGATTCGCGAAATGTCAAAATCGAATTGCAGCAGGGGCGAAGCGGAAGTCTGGCCGGTTCATTCAGCGGATACGACGTTGCCAATCTGCTGCTCGAGATGGCTCGGCCTGATGGCGAAGCGGAAGTTCCGATCTTCAGCCAGCTCGCCGGCGGTATTTCGGTCAACGATGTGTTCAACGTCGACGTCAAGTTGCGGCAACCAGTGTTGCGTCCCGAAGCCCTTCTTCAAACGCCGCTTGCCAGTCTGGAAGATGACGCGGCACCGACGGCGACGAACCCGTATGTCATTTCAAGTCGCCGTGACAATGAATTGCGGTTGGTGCTGAATGAAGGGTATGCAGCGAGGCGATCGAAGCAACCGGTAGAGATCGTCGAAAAGTACTTTGATGATCCAGCCGTCATGGTCGAGGCGCTGGTGCGGCAGGAAATTGATGTCGCCGACCGCCTGTTTCCGGGTGACATTGTTAACTTGAAGCGGAACGACAAAATCACCGTTACGCCCTACTCCGTTCCCAGCGTTCATTTTCTTGTTCCCAACTACAAGCGACCGCTAATGCAGATTCGGGAATTTCGGCGAGCCCTTGTCTATGGGATCAGTCGCGAGACGATTTTGAATCAGGATTTGCTCGGCAACACAAAGGTGAGCGGATCGCAGATCATTAGCGGTCCGCTGCCACCAGGTGCCGACTTGGACGATCCACTTGGTTACGCCTATGACGTGCGAATCAAGCCGCGTGGGTACGAACCGACGCTTGCGATGTTGTTGGCTCAGGTGGCGAGGTCGCGACAGCAGGCAATCGCGGAAAAATCAGGCGAAGAAGTTCCGCCGGAAGAGCCCCTGATCCTGATGCACTCCGCGGATGCGGTTCCGAGGATTGCCGCGTCGGCGATTGGTCAGTATCTGACGGCGATCGGATTGCCGTGTGAAACGAAGGAGATGCGGTTGGGGCAGACGGTGCCCAATCATGACAACTGGGATCTGCTCTACGTCGATATGGTTTTTACCGAGCCAATGTTTGATGTGCGGCGGCTGCTTGGTTCTCGCGGAGTCATCAAAGGCGGCTCGGCGTATCTTGAACTTGCACTCCGCAATTTGTCCGTGGCATCGACCTGGGAACAGTCTCGCAGCATGCTGCACGAGATCCATCGACTGTCTCACGAAGAAGTCGCCGTGATTCCGTTGTGGCAGTTGATTGAGTATTTCGCGTTCCATCCTCGCGTTCAAAACATTTCCGAGTATCCGCTCTCGCTGTACCAAAACGTTGAATCATGGCAGATCCGCCAGGAGTCGCAGTGATGGCAACGCTTGAATCACATCCCCGCTTCACGGGAGGGCGAGGCTCCGTCCGAGCCGGTTGGAGTACAGGCTTTAGCCTGCGACCGCGCACCAAAGAAAGAGAGCGACA
>CALHZT010000221.1 GCA_938040995.1 uncultured Pirellulaceae bacterium
ATTCAACAAAGCCATTGTAGATAGTATATTAGCGCAATGGGACGATCAGTCGCTGTTTCAGCGCGATGCCGGAGAGTGCGAACCCGTCTGGCCGGCAGAAATGAGTTTACGAACGAGATTTGATTCTTCACGTATCCGGAAAGCCAACCATGATTCGATTTCTACCCATCTTGTTACCGGCCATCATGCTATGCAACGTTACGATCGCACAGGACTTCGAAGCCATCGAACGAAGGCTGGGCGAAGCCGTCGCCGAAGGTGAGTTGAACCTTGAGCAGGCAACCAGAATGATGAACGCTCTCAAGGAGAACAGCAACTCAGCCGGCTCGCCAATGAGGCGGATCGAGTTTGCCAGGGGCAAAATAAAGGAAGCCGTCAAATCGGGTGACATGGACGAAAAAGATGCCCATTTAAAAATGGCGGCTCTTGAGCAAAGAATGAAGTATGCCGCAGTGGGCCGCGAAGTCCGTCAGGCCGTCGCAGATGGAAAACTGAGTCACGCCGAAGCCGGCGAGAAAATGAAGCTTTTTGGCAAGAAGATGAAAATGGCTTCTGTTGCGCTAAAAATTCGTCACGCGGTTGCGAATGGCGAACTGACAGAAGAAGAAGAAGAAGCCCGTTCCAAAATGGAAGCGATCAAGAAAGAGTTTGCCGGCAAAGGCGGTGGTGAAAAAAATGTTACCGACGGAACAAAGAAGGGAGACTGGCGCGAGGGGAAAAGTGTTTGGGCTGAATTCTTGAGACTCGGCGTCTCTGCTACGTCGTTGAGTGAAATCAAAGCCGCATTTGCCCGCCAGAACCTGGACGTCGATCAGTACGACCCAACTATGAACGGAATGCTGCGAGCCGTTCAAACATTCAAGGCCAGCGGCGATCTCGAATCCGACATGGATGCAGGGCTCGTGAAATACCTTGAAGAAGAGGTTGGGTTGGAAATGGAGCAGGTTGAACTCGTCGAACGCCTGGCGAAGCGGATTTCGCGCGGGCTAGCGGAAAAGTGATTTTGGCGTTGGACGCGGTCGGACGTTCAGGATTTGACCGATTCGAGCAACTCGCGGTAGCGAGTGAAGACTTTGTCGTAGATTTGCGATGACTCTTCGTCCGGTTGATAGGTGGTCACGTCACTGGTCGCATGTGCCGCTAGAAATTCAGTCCAGTCGGCTGGTGATCTGCCATCTTTGATGGCCAAGTGACGAAATTTCGCCATGAGCGCCGCGCCCCATGCGCTGCCTTCTTCTGCACTGTCCAGTAGACGCACCGGAGTACGAAAAACGTCGGCAATAATCTGTGCCAGCTCCGGCGTCTTTGTGAGTCCGCCTGATAACACGATTTCGGTACGAGGGAAATTTTGTTTGTCGAGGACCTCACCGCCCAACCGCAGATTAAAGATGGTCGAGAGAATGGCGGCTTTGGCAACATTTCCCGCAGTCGCGTTTTCTGCATTCAATCCGTGAATCATGGCCTGGCCACCCTCGCTGACACCCAGGCCCGGCTCATCGTCCATGAACGGCAACGCAATGACTCCGCCACAATCAGCGTCGGCCTTAATCAGGAGCGGCATCACTTTCTCGAACGCATTCGACCGGTCACTGCCATCAGCACTACCGAGCATCTCGACAACAGTATTCATGAACGTGGTTCCGTTCCGAAGAAACACCATGTTGATCGGTTTACCATCAGCAGCACAAAAGTGATCAACGCTGTCACTCACTCCTTCGAATGGTCGGTCGCCGACGCAGTTCGCGCAAACCGAGGTGCCAAAGCTCATCGACACGCAGCCGGCGGCACCGATAAGCGAACCGGCCAACGCAGCCGGCTGGTCACCTTCCGCAGCTGCCACTGGAATTCCGGCAGGAAGCCCCAACAGACCCGCACCTGATTCCGAGAGCTTCCCGGCGTCCTCACCAGCCCGACGGGCATCCGGAAGCATCGTCTGCAACTTCGTCTCGCTTCCACTCATCTCATCAAATAAAGTCAGCAGTTCTTTGTCGTAATCGAATGTCGATTGATCAATCGGGAACATTCCTGCGGCGTCACCGATACCAAGGTTCCACTCTCCTGTTAACTGCGCCGCGATCCAGCCACCGGGAGTCGTCATCCTTTTCGCTTTTGCGGCAACCTCCGGTCGATTGCGAATTGTCCACAGCCACCGAGCCGTCGTGATACGTTTGGGCATTTTTACGCCCAGCCGCCCAGTCAGCTCAACACCTTCGGCTTCGTTGCGAGCATCGCACCACAGTCTGGCTGGCTGCAGCGATTGCCCGTCGGCATCGACCAGCACTTCACCGTGCATCTGACCGGAAATCCCGATCGAGAGCACCTCAAACGGCTGGTCAAGCTTGCCGCGCAGATCGTCCATGGCTGTCGACATCGCCGAAATCCATGCATTCGGGTCCTGTTCGTAACATCCTTCTTCCAGGCCAGCCACCATTTCGTAGTGACCCTCGCCAACCGCGATCACCTTTAACGACCGATCCGCAAAAACAATCGAAAGCCCCTGAGTCCCGGCATCAATTCCGAGGTAACCACTGCGTGACATACGCCATTCCTTACGTGCTTAATCCGTGCATACTCAATTCAGGCATTGAACACCTGAAGAAGACCAGAAAATCAGAACGCACAGTCTACAAGACAGCCGCATGCCGTACACGCGGGCGACTCAGGATCGTTCGATCCATTAGTGTCGAATCTCCGTTCATGACGACTCAATTGACGGCCTATGGCGTCTATGGCCGTCTTCCCCGCGAACGCGGGGACCCACTCGAAGCGTGTTAACGCTCAATGTCTTTCCCTGCATCAAAAAGCCAATCCG
>CALHZT010000222.1 GCA_938040995.1 uncultured Pirellulaceae bacterium
CGTAAGCTGCCGGGTGTTCGAGGATGGAGGGGCTTATTGCTACAGAACACGATGCAGGCTCAACGGTCGATTGCAGATTCAAAGATCGTGCTCCCACCCGGCAGCTCACGCAGCCGGCTCGCCGTGGGTGGAATTGCCATCCCAAGCGGCAATTGTCATCCCAAGCCGAAACTTACATCCCAAGCCGAAGGCTTTGCAGCCTGTAGCCGGCGGTAAACGCAGTGCCACCGCCGGTATCAGGCAATCGCCACGCCGGTCGAGCGATTCCGCTCTGAAATTCATTTGAGTTAACCGAGACCGGAATCGCGGTTTTGAATTTCATCCGCGAGTCGTTTCGGTCTCGATCAACGGCGACCAGGAATTCAGCCGGCTTTCTCGACCGATGCTGCTCTGGAGCTAACCCGTGGTGGCGCTGCGCTTACCACGGGCTACCAGCTGATATCCCTACGGGATGAAGACAGTGCACGAATGTCGGGCTACCAATGCCAAACGACTGGCGATGAGATCCGGTCCGCGTTTCCACCCGGCAGCTTACGCAGCCGGCTCGCCTGAAAACTGTTGGGCAGTTTTTCGGCTAAAGCCTGGACTCCAACGACTACGACGCCGGTTCCACGATGCGAAGATTCAATCCCGCGATCAAATCGCCAGCGGAATCACGAAACTCCGTCATATGCGGAGCCACCAGATGAGCCTTTAAACAATCGACGTCTTTCCACTTTTCAACCACCGTGACGACATTGGGATTCACGGCCTGCTGCCGTTCGATGTCCGTCGCTACATCAATGGTTGGACCGTACTCGATGCAACCTTCCTCGGCGTGCACCTTGGGCACTAACGCATTGAAGACCTCAAGAAACTCGGCTCGCTTACCTTCTACGACTTGAATGTCGGCAATCACAATAACCATCACGCGACTCCTAACAACGTTGTTCTGTAATCTCAATCGCTTTCAACAGGCCTCGCGCCTTATTGAGCGTTTCCTGATACTCCGCCGTGGGATCACTGTCCGCGACAATGCCGGCCCCCGCCTGAACGTAAACCTTACCGTCGTGAATCACCATCGTGCGAAGCGCGATACAGGTATCCATGTTCCCTGAAAAATCGAAATACCCAACCGCGCCGGCATACGGCCCGCGACGATTCGGCTCGATCTCGTCAATGATCTCCATCGCCCGGACCTTCGGAGCCCCCGATACGGTGCCGGCTGGTAGACTGGCCTGCAACGCATCAATCGCATCGTATTCTTCCAGCAAACTGCCGACGACGTTCGAGCTAATGTGCATTACATGGCTGTATCGCTCAATCGTCATGATGTCGGTGAGCTCAACGCTGCCATATTTGGCGACTCGACCAACATCGTTCCGGCCAAGATCCACAAGCATCACGTGTTCGGCGCATTCCTTCGGATCAGCCAACAACTCCTCCGCCAGCCGGGCATCTTCTTCAGCCGTTTCGCCACGCGGTCGCGTTCCAGCCAACGGGCGCACGGTAACTTCATCACCGACGACTCGACACATGACTTCTGGCGAGCTACCAACAAGCGTGACATCGCCTGTCCGCACATAGAACATGAACGGGCTGGGATTCACAATCCGCAGCGTGCGATAAATCTCGAACGCCGGTGCCTTGAGCGGAACTTCCATTCGCTGGCTGATGACGACCTGAAAGATGTCGCCGGCCTCGATATACTCGACGCACTTGCGAACCGACGATTCGAATTCTGACTGCTTAAAATTGGAAACGGCCGGAGTGTCGTTCTCGAGCTGCCGTCGGGTCAAGTCGATTTCAGCAGGGCGAAGGCTACTATCGGGGCGAAGCAGTTCATCCACCAACGCGTCGACTCGCTTCGCGGCATCTGCATAAACTGCGGCCGCATCAGTATCCGCCCCTCCACCATCTTCTTTTGCGACTCGAGCCATCGTGACGACGACCATCGACTTGTTGACGTTGTCAAAGATCACCATCGCGTCGTAAAAATCGAAGGACAGATCCGGGAGCTCCCGATCGTCGTCCGGCGAGTTGGGCAAGTCCTCGGCGTAGCGAACGATATCGTACGCCGCGTACCCGACGGCTCCACCAACGAACGGCGGCAAGTCTTCCAGCTGAGCCACCGTTTCTTCGGCAAGCAGCTGACGCAACAAGCCAAGCGGATCGTCCGTCGTTTCTTTTCTTGTCTGCCCCTGGGACGTAATGCTGACTTGATCTCTGGTCGCCGTGAAAGACATGTACGGCCGCGAAGCCAGAAAGCTGTAGCGGCCAACTTTCTCGCCACCGATTACGCTTTCGAAAAGGCAGGCGCCTTTGGACGAGTCGATTTTGTGGAACGCCGAGACAGGCGTTAGCAGGTCGCTCGTCAACCGACGATAGACCGGAATCAGAGTGTGGTCTTTCGCTAACTGTCGAAACGTTTCAGGGTCAGGAGAATGCATAAGGCAGGCAGCTTAGCAATCGCCGCCCACCGTCTCAACCGGCGTATACAGCCACCAAACATTTCCACCAAAATTTCGGCCAGAAGTTATCCACCACCCCACGCCTCTTTGCGGGAGACTTGCCTGTGCGGCGTTGCCAAAACAGGGACTTTTGTGCTTTACTGAGTGCCCTCGACGACAGAAGTGTTGTAGATCAAACATACTGTCGTTGAAAACTTGCCACGCACCCATCGGGGCTTTTCGAGCGAAGTCCAATATCTTGCGCGGCCTTGCTCACCAACAACGTCTATACTTGAGACAGACTCTCACGCGGTACGGTTTAGGCCAGGACAACGATATGAGATGCCAACAGTGCGAAAAACCTGCAACCTTCCACATCACCGAATTGACGGATATGGAGCCACAGGAACTTCACCTTTGTGAAGATCACGCACGTGAGTATCTCGCACATTCTGATTCGACCTCGGAACTGGAAACTCCGCAGCTCGCCAATCAACTCGCGGCTCAACTCAAAGTCGGCCAGACAACCGAAGAGCTATCGCGACTGGACAAACAGGCATGCCCGGTTTGCGGCATCACTTTCTACGAGTTCCGCAGCCAGGGCCGGCTTGGATGCCCTCACGATTACGAATGCTTCTCGGACGAACTCGAACCGCTAATGGTAAACATCCATGGCGAAACCGAACACAAAGGCAAAAAGCCGAAACGAAGTTCCAAGACGGCGGGCAAAGCCACCGAGATGATTAAAATCCGTCGACAGATGAAGGAAGCCGTTGAAAACGAAGAATACGAGTTGGCCTCGGAGCTGCGAGACCGCCTGAAGAAGATGCAGGAATAGTCGCGGCAAAGCGTCAAAAGAAGTCACAACACTGAAAAAAAGTCGCCGGCGAAGGTCGCAAGGCAACACAAAATAGAGCGGACGAAAATGGTTCCCGATCCGAGCCTCAATCAACTGACAACGCAATGCGGCGAATGGCTTCGCGGCTCCGGCCCGGAATCTGACATCGTGATTAGCAGCCGCATTCGGCTCGCCCGCAACCTTGGCGACTATCCGTTTATCCGGCGCTGCACGGATTTCGATCGCACCTCGATCGAGAAGCTTGTTCGCGAGAAGCTCTCCGATTCTGCGGACTTGAAAGACATGCTTTATGTCGATGTGGATGGACTCGAATCGGTGGACCGGCAGTTCCTTGTGGAACGGCAGTTGATCAGCCGCGAACTTGCGGAAAGCGACGGAGCCAGATCGGTTGCGATTGATACGCAAGAACAGTTTAGCCTGATGGTGAACGAGGAAGATCACCTGCGTATCCAGCTGATGAAGAGCGGGCTCGATCTCGGCAATGCGTGGGATCAGATCAACGCGATCGACGACGCGATCGAGAGCAAGGTCAACTACGCGTATGACAAGCGACTGGGCTACCTCACCGCCTGCCCGACCAATGTGGGCACGGGAATGCGAGTCAGCGTGATGCTGCACTTGCCGGCTCTCGTGATCACCCGCCAACTGGATAAAGTGTTCCGCAGCCTGCAAAAGATCAGCCTCGCCGTCCGTGGGCTTTACGGTGAGGGTTCCCAGGCAATGGGCGATTTTTATCAGATCAGCAATCAGATTACGCTCGGTCGCTCCGAGAAAGAACTAATCAGCCAGGTTGGTGATGTCGTTCCGGTTCTGATCGAGTACGAGCGCAAGGCGCGGACGTATCTGATTGATGAGTCGCGTAAGGACTTGCACGACCGAATTAGCCGCGCCTACGGTATTCTCTGTACAGCACAGACAATCACCAGCGAAGAAACCATGCATTTGCTTTCCAGCGTTCGCATGGGCGTGAATCTCGGTTTGATTGATGACCTTGAGATTCCTACGGTGAACCAGTTGTTCATCCATACCCAGCCGGCACATCTTCAGAAGCTGCGCGGTGCGACTCTTGATTCGGCGGACCGCAATTCCGAGCGGGCTCT
>CALHZT010000223.1 GCA_938040995.1 uncultured Pirellulaceae bacterium
GCACAAATTTTCGGCGTTTGTCCGCCAAGCGAAATAAGTCAGTATGCCGCCGAAAAATTGAGCCAGACCCTGGGGTGTTGTAAAGTTGGCATTGCAGCGGATTTTACGTTGCCCAGAACGGCCCCGAACTGTTGCAGATACGTCGACGCGTATGGCCGCTCCTCCCCGTCGCTTAGGCTCCGACCCTCCTCACGCGACGCGTGGTACGCCCTGCTCATTCTTCGCATGTCACCACTGCGTCGGAGGAGGGTTGCGTGGGGCGAGCGGCCGAGATCAGGCAAGCGCCTGCAGTAAATCTGGCGTGAGCACAAATGCTACGCAACACTGAATTTACAACACCCCAGGCTCCGACCCTCCTCACGCGACACGTGGTATGCCCTGCTCATTCTTCGCATGACACCACTGCGTCGGAGGAGGGTTGCTTGGGGCGAGCGAGCGGTCGAGGTCACAACCTGACCTTGCAACAGGTATTTGGCGACTATTTCGAATCGTTGAACGTACCGATCGTTACCGGCACGTACCGTGGCCCGCTGTACCGCCCCCACCCCTGCAATGAATGCCACTGTGGTACTTGATACCAACAGTGGCAAATTGGCGGTGCAGACAAAACCCTGGTAGACGCTTTCGCTATGCGCAGCGAGTTCGGCGACGACGTAGCATCAAGATGCCAGCAAGAGCTGGCAGACAAAGATGCAAACTTCCTGGCTCAGGAATGCCGAGTACGCTGTCAACGTGGGTGATTAGCTCGCGAAGAGTCAATTCCGTCGCGAGCCGTGCACGTGGTATCGGTATATTCGCCCCCACATGAATGTGACCAGCGGCGACATTGTAGAACTCATCGTCTGGCGAGCTGTGAATATCCTGATACCAGGTCCCATGGTAAGCCATGAACTCAGAGAGAAATGCTCCGCCAAAGCCGTCCTCGTCAACAAACTCGAGAACACCGGGCACCTCTGACACTGCTTCAAGAATATTTTCGACGGGAAGAGTCGTCCTACGTATATGATCGACAGGCACTGTGGGATCGGGAGGTGATGGAGTCGGTTGAAAGGGAGCAACGTCGTCGTCGATCCATTCGTCGAGATTCCGCTGCTGCGTTTCGATCTCCCATACCCGGCCGCCGGTTTGGCTGAAGGTGATCATCGCGACGGGATTGATTTCGCTGGTGATCCGCCAAAAGTCTTCCGAAGTATCCTGGTAATCGACGGTAAAATCGCCGCTGCCGACCCGGTCAACGGGAAAATTGTCGAACTCTGGAAAGAATGAATAGATATCGTAACCACGACCTTCCCAGTTCTCTCCGACCCAGCCTTCCGGGTTCAGGTCCCCGTCAGTGCTGAACGGGCGAATCATTTCATTGGTCGGCGGCCAGTAGCCGGTCAACATAATATTGTTGGTGTGAGCCGCCATTGCTGATGAGGCGACTGCTGCAAGTAGCAGCGAGCCAAATAGTCGAGTCATTGGTTTCCTTCCGAAATTTGACAGATGTTGCCAGACGAGTTGAACAAAAAAGTGTGCGATGCACCTTCTGGCAAGAACACCAGGAAGTGCACGATTGCTGCACGGGCGCATAAAAAAAGCCACTGTCCGACGCACGATTGCATAACGCAATCGTGGAAGAACACTGGTTAGAAAATGCAGCGTTGGCTTCTGCTTTCGAGAATACGAAGTTGAAACGAGTTCGGTGAAAAGCTGTCGGCTTCCGGGTTGGAAGCTTTCCAAACCATGTTAACAACGCATTTTTTGGGTGACAAGAATCCAGATTCGTTTACCAACGAAGGAATTCCACAAGAACTCCATCAAACTCGAAAAATGATGGCAAATGGGCTGGAAATGCCACCGCCCGAACGGTTGCTCGGCTTTACTCGGATAAGCCAATACGCCAAACTATTGATTCGTAAATGGAATCTGCGGCTGCTCTTACAGAGGGCAGTCGCCGTTTTTTTGACTGAGGTGAAACATGACTGACCGCATCCCGATGACTCGAACCGGCTACAACAAGATCAAGGCCGAGGTCGAACAATACGAGAATGAGGATATGCCAAAGATTGCCCAGCGAATCGCCGATGCCCGGGCGGAAGGCGATCTCAAAGAGAACGCAGAGTACCACGGCGCTCGCGAAAGCCAGGGGATGCTGCAGGCGAAAATCAATCAGTTGAAGGGCAAACTCTCTCTGGCGCACATTATCGACACGTCCAACCTTCCCAAGGATGAAGTTGCATTTAGTGCGACGGTTAAAGTGCTCGATATCGACATCGAAGAGGAAGAAGAAATCACCCTCGTAGGCGCCGGTGAAGAAGACTACGACACGGGTAAATACCTCGTGACAAGCCCCATTGGCAAGGGGTTGCTCGGCGCCAAAGTCGGTGATGAAGTCGAAATTGCAGTTCCCAAAGGAACAATCAACTTCAAGATCCTTGAGATACGCTACGAAGAATAAGGGGCTCCACTTGGGTCGTTGTAAAGCTGGGCTTGCAGCGGATTTTACATTGCTCCCCCCGAACTGTTGCAGCGCAATTCGAATACATCGACGCGTGTGGCCGCTCCTCCCCGTCGCTAAGGCTCCGACCCTCCTCTCGCGACACGTGGTATGCCCTGCTCGTTCCTCCCATGACACTACTGCGTCGGCGGAGGGTTGCTTTGGGTGGGCGACCGAGGTCAGGCAGGCGGATGCAGTAAATCTGGCGTGAGCATAAATGCCACGCAACATTGAATTTGCAACACCCATGCTCCACCTCCTTCAAATTGATGAATTCGATGCGGTAGGCTTTGAGGGCTAAGCTGTGACGCCTTCCCAAAGAGCCGATCCGACACGCACCAGCGTCGCACCTTCCTCAATTGCGATTTCATAATCGCCACTCATGCCCATCGAGAGGTGTTGAAACGCAGGGCCGGCGGCTGGCTTGAGTCTTTCAAAGATGCTTCGCAACTCACGGAAATTCCGGCGACTAACATCAGGTCCGCCACCAAGCGCGGCCATGGTCATCAAACCGTGAACTTCGACATGTGTCAGCTGCCCTGCCGCAGTGAGCGCTTCGCCAATTTCCGCCGGATGCCATCCGTGCTTCGACTGATCCCCAGACACGTTGACTTCCAGCAGCAGGTTCGCTGGTCGGTCGCGTTTCGCAGCGGCATTGTTGATCGCCTGCAGCAATCGAAGACTATCGACCGAGTGAATGAGGGTGCTGTGATCTAGCGACTTTTCTACCTTGTTTCGCTGCAGATGGCCGATCATGTGCCATTCTATCCCGGCGTCCGGTAGCGTTTCTTCGACGTGCTTCGCTTTGCCCCACAATTGCTGAGGTCGACTTTCGCCCAGAGATCGACACCCCGCCGCGATAGCTGCGAGAACTTCGTCGATTGCGACATACTTGGTGACAGCCACCAGCGTGATCTCATCGGGTTCTCGCGATGCGCGTGCGGCTGCATCGGCGATCCGTTGATTCACTTCGGTAAGATTGGAAACCAGACGTTCCTGATTCATCTTGTCGTCCTGAGACCTGGAAGAGAGCGGTCAATCTTATTCGACTTCGACAATGGATTCGACGTCGCCATCCTGCAGGAACCGCCCGCAGAGAAATTCCGAAGTCGTATTTTGCCCAAGCACCGTGCGATTTCCTTTTGTCGCCATCGAGCGGTAGAACATCCACTGCTCGGGGCCAGCCAGCACGCGGAACCCAACCGCATCGTTACGACTGAGAATCTCAAGTTCCTGTGCCACCGTCAACTGCCGCCATGTCAGCGGCTTTTTGAGGCGATTGGGGTGCAGGTCAATGAACAGTGGCGCGCACATCGAATTGCCGACGCCCCACTGACGCAACTCGATGCTGTTGTCAGTTGCAGAGAATGAGCCGCCGCGAGGATCACTTTGCCACTCCGGCAATGCCACCGGAAGGATATTTGCGACAGGTCGTTTGGCTTTCACCATGACCTCTCTCGTTTCTTTCTGTTGAACGAGAGACATGTTGTCCGCAAACGGCAGGCGAACCTGATAATCGAGATCTCCGGATTCGGGGCCGGTCAGATTGTCAGCCATGTAGAGGAAAAGATCCTGCCTTGCCATCAAGATCTGCCGATGAACTGCCCATCCATCGGCGTATCGCCAGCACAGCTCCAGATAGTCCACATCAAAATCGCTGTACCAACAGACGGCTTCCCATCCGTCATCAGATGGCGACAACTCATTTCCGTTGACTCGAAATTCCGGAACCCAATCCGCCGAGAAGACGGTCGTTCCAGCGGTATTCAACTCCAGCTTTGTCGCATGAGACGAATAATCGATGTCGAGCCGCGGCTTCTTCGCTGTCCAGTCTGGATGAAGGAACGCCATGCAGGCCCATTCGGAATGGTAGCCCGGTCCTTCGGGTAGTTTGCTGTCAGGCACGTTCCGACCAAGCAGAACGTGCTTTACCAACGCCTTGTCTCGCTCGTCCGAGATCAGCTTGCTCGCGGATAACAAAGCCGGCTGAATATGATCGATATCCGGACCTGCGGCTTCCCTGGAAAACGGCAGATTCCCGTCGACTCGTTGGATGCGGAGCAAGTGTCTCATCAAGTCGCCAAATTCAGTGCTTACCGCCCGCGGCAAATTCGCTCCACCCAGCGCCTTGGTCATCTGCATACAACGCGTCCAACTCGCAAACAACTCGCGAACCAGCAGGAAGTGATCCGCATGAATCAGGCCCTCGCCATCCAGAAGCGTACGGGCGTGAACGGACAGTTTGTGAACAGCAGGTTGCAACAGCTCCAGGCAGGCGTCGACCTCCGGGAACAGGTATGCCAGCGTCAGCGGCAGCTCGATCTCGATCAACTGAATTGTCCATGGACAAGTCGTCGGCCTCGAAGTTTCGATTCTGGCCGATTCGATCAGTTCCTGAAGCGCCCGGTTCCACAGCTTGGGCTCGATCGCTTGAGCGATGCCAGGAAGTTCGTGGCAAAGCCACAATAACTGGATCGCCAGCGGCGGATCGTCGGGTCGCTCCGGAAGACTCGCCAGCCAATCCGTAAGCGACGCGTCTGTAATCGCCGAATTTTTCTTGCTCCGGGGTGCCTTCTTCGAACGACGTTTGGCTTTTGCACTCGATTGAATGATCGCAACGCCGTCGAGCCGGGAAAGGCTCTCGGAATTCAGGCACCACAGCAGCGGCGATTGATCGCCACCACACAAATCGGCAACGGACTCGGGGCTTGCTCTTCGAGCAAGGTATTTTGCCCAGCTTTCGAAAGCTTCGACATCGACTTTATCTGTCGCCAGGGCCCTACGAATAACGCCCTTCTTGATACGGTCATTCGCCGACCTTTTTTTCTTGCGTTTCTTGGCTGGTTTCGTCGCGGTCGCCATAAGTTACTTGCTGCCGATATACTCAAAGCTGTGGTTAGCTGACACGGTGTAGTGGATACTCTTCCATTACCACTTTACATGCTCCGCCAATGCGTGAAAGTCCTACGCAAGAACGTGCGGACGATTTATCCAGTTGTAGTGAGGTTTGTTTCGATGAATGAATTGGTGAACGGTCTGAATCGGCATCCATCAGGCTGCAGCGCGCGTGCGAGCCGAAGCCTTTGTTCATTCTTTATGGCTTTGGCGACGCTTGCGGCTGGCTGTGCCCCTTCGACTCAGGCACCGGTGGCAAAAGCCGATTCAACGGCGGCAGGTTCCGTGAGCAGCCCCAACAACCCGTCGGCGACGGAAGTCCCCCAAAAAGTCGTCGAGGCCAGCGAATCGACCGTTGCTGCCACGGAAGGAAACGTCGACGCCGAAGTGCTACTACGAGATAGCATTTCAAAGGCCGCTACGACTGGGCAAAAGACATTCGTCATTATCGGCGCGGAATGGTGCGGATGGTGTAAAAAGCTCGAACGTTTCATGAAGGCCAATAGCCAACTCTTTCCCGGGTACAAAGTCGTCTCGATCGACTGCGAAGAGATGGTCAACGGCGCGACTCTTTCTGATCGTTTGATTGACGGCCGGGATGGCGGGCTCCCCTGGACAGTCATTCTCGACAAGGATGCGAAAGAAATAGCCTGTTCCGTCGGCAGCATGGGCAATGTTGGCTTCCCCGTGGCTCCTGGCGAAGTCGCACACTTTATCGAAATGATCCGGTTGTCTTCGGACAAGTCGCCGGAGCAACTGGACGAAATCAGGAAGCAGCTTGTCCAGTTCGAAAAAGAAGACCATCCTGCGGAAACCAGTTCGGTAGATGAAGATGAAGACGATCTGCCGCCCTGCCCTGATCTCGCCGTAGATCCGGCCTGGCAATCCTTGTCGGATACCGAGAAGATCTGGATCGATCAAAAAAATGAAACGCTGATCGTCGGCGGTCAAATTTGTCTGCGGGACGGGCCGCTTGAATTCTTCGCTTGCCCGCCAAACACAAAAGAGTATGAATCTGTAATCGTTGTCGACTGCAAATCCTTCAAAGTACATGCAGGGCTTCTGGCCGTCGGGATCAAACCTGGGCGACCGGTAAGATTCGGCGAGGAATATCGAAGCGCAGAAGGTCCTGTGCTCGACATCACAGTCGAATGGGATTGGGAAGGCGAACGCAAGAAAGTCCGTGCCCAGGAGCTGGTAAAGCACCTACCTACAGATGGCGAAATGCCCTACGAGTGGATTTTCGCTGGAAGCTCATTCTGGAAGGACGAAGAAACGGGCGAAGAGCACTACCACGCAGAGGGTGGTGAACTGATATGCCTGTCCAATTTTTCAACGGCGACCATCGACCTTCCGGTCGAAAGTTCCCAGCAGAATTCCAAACTGATCTTTAGTGCCTTTGAACCGCGAATTCCGCCGTTAGGCACCAAAGTCTACCTGCGTATTCGGGAGAAAGAGGCGGCTGCGGAATAGATGTCGACTGACGGGGCCGATTCGGTACCTAAGCCGTCAACATTGGCCTCCGTCCTGATCGGGTTCAGAGCCGCTGTAGTCGACGACGGAAGTAAACAACGAATCTACTGGAGGATAAGAAGAGGCTTGTCTTCCAGCGGTTTCTCCACAATCGCAGATTGTTCTTCAATCGCAAATTCGTCGTCAAATTCGGATTGGGAATTCTCCAGAGAAGAAAGGCGACCGCGCAAGTCGTCTATCAGTTGCTGTTGCGACTGAACGAGCTCTTCGAGCCGTTGAACTTCACCTGGAGCCGCCGCCGATGCATACTCTTCTCTGTCACCGGTCTCGCCGACGGGCATCTCTTCTTTGAACGAGATTAGAAACTTCTTCGTACGCTTTTTCCGTGCAAATTCGAATTCAACCTGATCGCCTGGTTCGAGCACCTTGTCCAGCTGCGCGACATCCGCTGGCTCCTCTACAGGAATTGTGCCGATGGATTCAAGAACGTCGCCCTTTTTGACACCCGCCAGCTGTGCCATACCATCTTTCACGAGGTGCACGACAACGATTCGATCCCCAGACTGACGAACTGTCATCCCAAAGCCGTCGTGCTCGAAGATCTTCTTGCCGGTCACTTTGTTGGACTTGGGGCTCTTTGGAGCCTCGATGGTTTGAGTTCTGTACTGTTGCGACGGAGCCCTACGCTGCACGTATGGTTTTCGCATTTGCGACTGAGCCGCAGGATTCTGTCGATACTGGGGCGGAGCGGGTAGCGCGATTGGCTCCAGACGATTCGTTGACGACTTGGTCTGAGAACGCACCTGTTGCGACTGCGGAGAGGCCGTGGTGGGCCTTCGCGGTGGCGTCGGTCGATACTGATTTTGCGTCGTTGGATAGGGAGGACGAGGCGTGTTTGGCCGGGCTGCCGGATTGTACCCCGGTTGAGGCTGCCTGGCGTACGGATTCGCTGGCTGAGGCACGCGCTGCGGGACTTTCGCTTTTTCTGCGGCTTGAAGAGCTTCGAGATTCGCCTCGGGTTCGACACGGAAGATCCGGCGCAAAATTCGCCCGTCGCCGAATCGCTGCGCGCTGACAGATGATGAGATGAAGACGGTCACAAATAAAATGGTAAGTGCACGATACATCATGTCGCCCAAATCGAGATCCGTTCGGTAAGGCACCGGTTGTGAATTTCGCATCCACAAATCGGGGGTGTTCATCTGGAGAATCGACAGAAACGAACGGGTTCTGTGAGCAAATCAGTTACGGACAAGGTAACCAGAAAAGCCGGCAGATCCGATGGGCGAGTTTGTCAGTTGGAACGCCTGTAGTGGTAACTTCTGACTAGCTTTGCCTCATACGGTTGCGACACCTAAATGATGCCGAACCAGCCTTCGTAGAAGATGCCATACGCCAGAATTGCCAGGCTGTTAAACAACCCAAGCAGTCCCAGGAGCATTCCGATCGCGGCGTACCTCGAACGGTGCCGTTTAACAGCTCCGGCACGCATTCCAGCCAGATCGACCCGAGCAAGAACCGTCGCGGTGATCGAGAACACCAATGAGAGAATCCCCATCAGCCCGTTGTTTGGATACCCGTAGAAGACTGTCCACGCAAGCAGCGACATGGCCAAACCGGTGATCGCGCAAATCATCGTGGAAACGACACGGTCCGCATAAGCCGCCTCGTATACGGGATTGTATTCGCTCGGCGCTCCCGCGTGGAAACGATCGTCACCTGTCGCAGCTCTATCCGCAGAAGAAGGTTCTTCTGACGGTTCGCCTGCATTCGCACCATCCGCATCTTTATCTCCGCCATCAGCAAAAGGATTTGGCCCTTTGCGATGAGGATTACGTACGTCGTCAGGAAACGGATAGGTCATGTTCTCAACCGGGATAACACGCGATCAGTTAGATCGTGATGGAGCCGCCGATGAAGCAATGCTTCAACATGTCGGCCGCAGACATGACGTAGCTGGTATAGAACGGGCCAAATTCAGCGTACTTGGCACTCGCTTCATCGAAACGCATCTCGTAAACGATGTCTTTCAGGTACTGCGGATTCTTGGCCCAGAGCGTGACGCCCCATTCCCAGTCATCGAGGCCAACACTTGTGGTCACCAACTGAGTAACCTTGCCGGAATAGGTCATTCCGCTACGACCATGCTCCGACATCATCGCGGACCGCCGACTCTTCGGAAGCACGAACCAGTTATTAACCGCGCCGCGATGCTTGTTCATGGGATAAAAGCAAGTCGCTGGCCAATCGGGAAATTCCGGGCTCAGCCGGTGTTGCCTCATCGCCGGTTGGCGATCAGCGTACACTTTGACTTTGGTTTCAAGAATTTCGCCCTCGAGACCGTCTCGAACAAGTCGATTGCGATAGTCATCCACCGTTGGAAGGTATTCGGAAATCTCCGACATCGAAACGAATGAGTACGTCGGTCGCAATGCCGGCCCAAGTTCCGAAGCGAGTAACGCCTGGTGAATGTGGTCGATGGAGATTGGATCGGGATCCATCATCATGATGCCAAAGTCGGCCTTGTGACCACTGACAACTGAAGTCTGCAGCCTCTCCGGGCGGCCATTATGCTCTTCGTCGAGAATCTGTGTGACTTGCTTGTTGCCTTTTTCAATCACTTCCGCGCTCAATGACGAAAGCACTTTGCGGTCAAACTCGTAGTAGTGATGAACGCAATGCCAGCCAACCAGTGGCGCGGTCGAAGCGGGGGGAATGTCGGCTTTGGGAGCGTGGGGACGTCCGTGATTCATAGGATATGCTGCTTGTGTTCAATATCGGGCCAATCGCCTGATTGTGGCATTTTGCCGTGGCCGGAACAAGCCGCAGTGATTCATCGAGACGGCGACTTAGACGGTTTGAATCGTGGCCAGCATGTCGCCAGCGATTCGACCGATGACCTCTCGAGTGAACGTCATGGAGGCTCGCTGTCGAGGTTCGCCAGACTGCTTTTGATAGCGAACCATTGATATCTCCTTTGGCCTCGCCAGAATTTCGAAGTAACTACAGCTCTTGCCGCCCCCGGTTTCACTTTGACTTGGCGGATTGGATCGCATCTGGAGCACCGTTGCTTCCTGATCAAATTCAATCGTCGAAACTGGTTCCAGCAGGTAACTCAACCTTGAGGCGAGATCGTCACTCATTGACGACAGTTGCTCCGATGTCAGAGCCTCGGTGCAATCTGATCGAATCGTAATTTCGTGAACCATGCAGGCAAGCCTATCGATCGCGTCCAGTTCACACGCAAAAGAACCGCCATCAAAATCAACGGTCGCAACCACGCGACTGGAACCATTCATCTGACTGGAGTCGATCTGGTCCAGCTTGTCCATCAGGCTCGTTGCAATGTCCATCCCGGGAAACTGTTTTTGTTGCATGACTAATTCTCCGTGCGATATTTGACGAACGCTACAGTTCAATCGTTTCTTTCTCGCCTGCCGGCTCTTTGGTCTTTGTGAGTTCGTGTTCAATCCCGTCAAATGACAGGATGACCACCCGTTCCTCCAGCACAGTTTCGATATGAACCGGGCGTGACCACAACCGGTAAAGATGCTCCAGTGTATCCCGAGCGTAGGTAACCTTCAGTTCGGGTCCGTTGAACTTGTGTTCCAGATACAGTTCACCACGATTTTTGTAGTTGCCGTCTTTGACATGAATCATGGGACGGCCCATGTTGGTCAAACTGAATAGCAGCCGTTGCTTGATTTCCTGGAACTTTCGACTTTCGAGTTCGTAGTATCCCGATTCGTCGTTGTATCCGAATGAGAACATATTGTGACGCCGACAGAAATCGAGCGTCAGGAATTCATCAATGAATGTCAGATCGTTGTGAATTCGTCGTACTTCGAAGATCTTTTCACGGCCCTTGCCGACGCCCGTATTCCAGGTGCGCTGCGATTCATACTCATCACATTCTTCGAATTCACGCCCGAAGCAGCCGCGATTCCAGCGATCTTCAATATCCCGGAAGAGATCGAGACCCAGCTTGTACGGGTTCAAACGAGTCGGCGAACTTGCAAGTGTTCCCGACGTGTGATCGGCATAGTCAATAACGTCGCCGCCGTTGCAGATTCCGTGTCTGGTCATGATGGTCGAGTGCCAGAACGTCGCCCAACCTTCGTTCATAATCTTGGTCTGGCCCTGCGGCGCGAAATAGTAAGCCTCATCCCGAATGATGGACAGGACGTCCTGTTGCCACGGAGCAAGCGGTGCATGGTTTAGCAAGAACGCCATGACATCTCTCGTCGGCTCGTTGGGAAAGGATGCCGGCGGGTTGTCATCCTGTGCATCAGCCGAATGGCCGGGCGAGTCTTGCGCAGTCGATTTTGGATTGATATAGGCGTCCATGTAGGATTTCGCCCGAAAGCGATCTTCTGCAGGAACGTCGGCTTCGACATCGGTGTTTGCTTTGAACTGATAGCGGCTTGCTTCGGAAGAGCGTTTGATAAATGGGGAGTGGATGTCGATCAAATCATCGATGCTCAGGCATGCATCGATAAACAGCTCTACCGTTTCCGTTCCGAAGCGGTCCATATAGCGACGAATTCGATTCCCGTGGTTCGCCATCTCGTCGATCATCTTGCGATTGGTTTGACTGAACCAGTAATTGTGCTTGAAAAAGTCGCAATGACCGTAGACGTGCGCGATCACCATGCGATGGTCTGTGATGGAATTGCTGTCGAGCAGGTACGCGTAGCATGGGTCATTGTTGATGACCATCTCGTAGATCTTCTGCAACCCGTACGCGTACCCTTTGGCGAGCTTTTCGTAAGCCATCCCGAAACGCCAATGCGGATACCTGGTTGGAAACCCACCGTAGGCGGCGATTGAATTGAGCTGATTCACATCGACAATTTCGAAGATCGTGGGAAAGAAATCGAGCCCGTAATTGGCGGCGTGCTCTTCCATTTCGACTTGAACGCCGGACAGTTCAGGCGGCAATTTTCGAATTTGAGACGTCATGGGTATACCTGTGTCAACAATCCGGGACTTTGCGACATTGCGACTTTGTTTATGGCGATTCGATCACGCGCACGTCGAAACGGTTCATCTCCAGTGAGTGGATTACGTCCCACATCCGCGGCATGTCGATGCAAAAGCGGGCACGCGCCTGCGTGATGGCTTCTGCGGGGGATGCACTCTGCACTCGAACGCGGGCATGTCCGACGCGTACTTCGTACGTTCTCTCGAGGCTCTTTCCTGTTTGATCATTCCAACTGGGTCGTAACATGGTGGCTCGCTTTCTTGCTTACTTACCGGTTCCGAGGAATTTGCGAATGGATGCGTAGATTGCCTCTTTGCCATCAATGTCAGAGAGGATCAGTTTCTCGTGTTCTTCTCCGAACTCCTTTTCGAGACTTCGAATGTATTCGCCGCTTCCATAGGGACTTTCGACTTGCCCGTAACAGAACAGGTTGCAAGCGGGCAAAAGCTTTTCCTGCAGGAGCTTCAGGCTGGTGTTGTTATCTTCACCCCAGTTGTCACCGTCAGAGAACTGGAAAAAGTAGATGTTCCATTCGCTTACCGGAAAGTTGGTAGCGACGACGTCGGCCGCAACCTTGTACGCGGAGCTGATGCGCGTGCCGCCGCTTTCCCGGGTACGGTAGAAAGTGTGCTCGTCGACCTCCCGGGCAACCGCGTCGTGAATGATGTAGCGACACTCGACGCCCTGATACTGGCTCTTCAGCCACGTGTCGATCCAGAAGGCTTCCGTTCGCACGATGGCTTTTTGTTCGTCCGTCATCGAACCAGAAACATCCATCATGTAAATGACGGCGGCATTGGCGACGGGACTGGGAATCTGTGACCAGCTGCGATATCGCTTGTCTTCTTTGACTGGAATGATTCGTGGTTTTCGAAAGCTGTAGGCACCAGTCGATATTTGACGGCGAAGCGCCTGCACGTAAGTCCGTTTAAAATGGCGAAGTGATTCAGGACCATTCCGCCGAATGCTGTCATACTTTGCTTTTTCCTGCTCAACGTTCGCCGAACCCTTTGGCTCGATACGAGGGAGCTCCAGCTCATCCGCCATCATTGCAGCGAGCTCTTCGAGGGAAAGCTCGACTTCCAAAACGTGTCGGCCGGGCGCATCACCAGCCGCCCCGGCTTCGCCTTCACCCTCCCCCGGCCCGAGTTGCTTTCCCGCCTCGCCATCGCCCTGCCCGACTCCACCAGATCCGTTGTCACCGTACCGGAAATGCGGCACATCGAGGCTCGGAACAGGAATGCTCACGAGGTCCTTGCCCTTTCGGCCAATCATCTCGCCATGATTGATGTACTTCCTGAGATTCTCGCGCACCTTCCCCCGGACAATTTCCCGGAACCGGTCTGTATCGCGTTGGATTTTCATGGCGTATTATTCAATGTGATGGCGGATGAAGCAGATATGTCGAAAGCAGATTAGCCTTCTTTGGTGTCTCCTCGGGCAAAGATGCTGGCCACGAAATTGAGAACGTCCGTGGCGCTTTCTTCGTCGTATCCGTAATCGCGAATCAGCCGCCCTTTCACGACGTCGATTTTGGCTTGAGTGTCCGCATCGACAACATTCGAAACGAGGCTTGTCAGCTTGATCGTGTCCTTTTGATCTTCGAACAGCTTTAGTTCAAGAGCCTTGTTTAGCCGCTCGTTCGTCTTGTAATCGAATTTCTTGCCATCGATCGAGAGTGCACCGATGTAGTTCATGATTTCACGCCGGAAATCGTCTTTGCGTGAATCAGGAATGTCGATCTTCTCCTCAATGGATCGCATCAGCCGTTCATCCGCTTCCTCATACTGGCCGGTGAATGCGTTTTTGACTCTTTCACGCTGCGTATATGCTTTGACGTTGTCGATATAGTTTCCACAAAGTCGCTTGAGAGCATCTTCATCCGCCGCGATCGCTCGCTGGACTTCATTCTTCACGATGTTCTCATACTCTTCCTTCACCATGCCGAGAATATTGCGATATCGCGTTCGCGTTTCTTCCGAGCTGATCAGGGAATGATGCTTCAGTCCCGATTCCAGCTCGTTGAGCACCATGAACGGATTGACGCAAGTCGCATCCGCGTGTGCCACCAGCGCATTGGAAATTTTGTCCTGCACATATCGTGGAGAAATACCAATCATGCCTTCGCTGGTCGTCTCTTCGCGAAGTTCCTTGATATTCTCTTCCGTGAACCCGGGTAACGTCTTTCCGTTGTAGAGCTTCAGCTTCTGCATCAACGAGAGGCTGGCATGCTTGGGGTCTTCCAGCCGGGTCAGCACGGCCCACATCGCCGCCATTTCGATGGTGTGAGGCGCAATATGCTTCCCACGCACCTTTTCTGTGTTGTAGTCCTTCTTGTAGATCTCAATTTCATCAGAAAGGCGCGTCACGTAAGGAACGTCGATCTTCACCGTTCGGTCCCGAAGCGCTTCCATAAACTCATTGTTCTGCAAACGCCGATACTCGGGTTCATTCGTGTGCCCAAGAATGACTTCATCGATGTCTGTCTGGGCGAACTTCTTGGGTTTGACTTTGTGTTCCTGGCTGGCCCCTAACAAGTCATAAAGAAACGCAACGTCGAGCTTGAGGACTTCGACAAATTCGATGATGCCACGATTGGCAACGTTGAATTCACCGTCAAAGTTGAATGCCCGTGGATCGCTGTCACTGCCGTACTCGGCGATCTTGCGATAGTTGATGTCTCCCGTCAGTTCCGTGGAATCCTGGTTCTTTTCATCCTTCGGCTGGAACGTGCCAATACCGATCCGGTCTTTCTCGCTCAGAACGATTCGCTTCACGCGGACCTCGTCGATGACTTTGGTCCAGTCGCCATCGTTTTTTTGTAGTCGCTCCTGATATTCCTGACGGCAGAATGGGCACAATTCGCCCTTGATCTTCACGTCATAACTTTCATCTGGCCGTTCGGCGTTGAGTTCAGCCGTGACGTCGGCGCGAAAGCGATCGGGAATCAGATGCAACGGCTCTTCGTGCATCGGGCACCAGTGGACATTGCCATCATTCAGAGCCCATCCGAGTGTATAGAGCGCGCCCTCATCACTATCGGAGTACTTTTCCAGTCCCTTCTTGAGCATACGCGCGATCGTGCTCTTGCTGCTGCCCACCGGGCCATGCAAGAGCAGGACGCGTTTCTCGATTCCGTAGCCTCGTGCTGCACTTTTGAATGCGTTTACGAGGAGTTCAATGGTCCCGTCGAGGCCAAAGACAGCGTCTGCACCGTTGTTATCAGGGTCGTCAAAGAAGTTGTAATGGACACGATTCTCACGGCACTCCTGATAGATTTCGGTGCCGTAGGAGACGATCATGTCGAAGATACGCTGGAAAGCATTGCGGGCGACATTCGGATTTGTCCGAACAATATCGAGGTATTGCTCAAACGTTCCTGACCAGTTCTTACGCCGGTACTGATCGAGGTTCTGTTGTCCACCGACGAGCGAGATGATATTCCTGCCGTTCATGTCCTGTGCCTCCAAACCGTGTTATTCGGTTTTAGCTATGCTGTTTGTGATACGCGCGTGATCGTTCTTCCAGTTAATTGCCCGAGATTGTCTTGCCTTTTCACGTTCTCTGCATCGCCGTCAATTTTGCAAGTGCGCATGCGCCACTCTCATATCTATCGAGCCGTCGAAAGCAACCGAAATTGCAGGGAAATACCGGGCAATGTGGTTTGTCGACTGACCCGCAAGAAAAGAGAGGCGGGAGTCACCGCAAAGAAGTTGGCAAAGAGCTTGAAGAGAGCGTCCGTTGACTTGCTACTAGCCAAGTATGCTTCGAGGTGAAAATCCTGGCAACTTAAAAAGTCGCTGGTAACGATAGCGAACTGCTTCAAGTGCCATGTTTTGCAGGCAAATGACTTGCCAAAAAAATGACTCAGGAATGCAAAACGACTTGGACAAGTACGAGCGCATCGCTATCAAAACAACTTTCTGGACAGGAATCGAATCGATGCTAGCCAATTTGGTTTAGGGGAAACAAGACTTGGGCTGGGGTGTTGTAAAGTCGGCCTTGCAGCGGATTTTACGTTGCCCAGAACGGACAGGAACTGCTGCAGCGCAATTCGAATACATCGACGCGTACGGCCGCTCCTCCCCGTCGCTGAGGCTCCGACCCTCCTCACGCGACGCGTGGTATGCCCTGCTCATTCTTCGCATGACACCACTGCGTCGGAGGAGGGTTGCTTGGCGCGAGCGGCCGTGGTCAGGCAAGCGGCTGCAATAAATCGTTCACGCGGGCAATGGTCTGGCTCAATTTTTCGGCGGCAAACTGACTTGTTTCGTCTTTCCCGCGCAGGCGGGAATCCATTGAATCGGATTGGCTTTTTGATGCAAGGAAAGACGTTGAGCGCTAATACGCTTCGAGTGGGTCCCCGCGTTCGCGGGGAAGACGGCCATAGGCCGTCAATCGAGTCGTCATGAACGGAGATTCGACACTAATTGATCGAACGATCCTAGGCCAGGAGTGATTTGACACTTCCAACAAGCCGATCCATCGGGAACGGTTTGCGAATGTAGTCGTCGACTCCCAACATTTCGGCGTACGCTTTG
>CALHZT010000224.1 GCA_938040995.1 uncultured Pirellulaceae bacterium
GATCGGCTTCGCCCGGCGTAAAGCCAGCGGCAACGACGGCCAGTTGCATCGCCTGTTCCTGAAAGATGGGAACGCCCAGCGTTTTCTCAAGCACTTGGCGAATCTCATCGTTGGCGTAGGTGACCTCTTCTTCACCGGATCAACGCCGCAGGTACGGATGAACCATCTGTCCCTGGATGGGGCCGGGTCGAACAATGGCGACTTCGATGACGAGGTCGTAATAACAGCGAGGTTTCAGTCGCGGGAGCATGCTCATTTGTGCGCGACTTTCGATCTGGAACAGGCCGATCGTGTCGGCGCGGCAAACCATGTCGTAAACCGCGGGATCCTCAGCCGGGATATTTGCCAACGTCAGCGATCGACCCGTATGTTTCTTGATCATGGCGAAGCAGCGACGGATCGCCGAAAGCATGCCGAGCCCCAGACAGTCGACTTTTAAAATGCCAAGATCTTCGAGATCGTTTTTGTCCCAGCAGATCACCGTACGACCATCCATCGCCGCGTTTTCGATCGGAGCCAGCTCGCAGAGTGGCCCTTCCGTCATGACCATCCCGCCGACGTGCTGCGACAGGTGCCTGGGGAAACCAAGAATCTCGCTGACGTTCTGAATGAGTCGCTGCCCCATTAATGATTCGGGATCAATCCCAACGTCGCGGCAGCGGACTGGCAGTTGCGAATCACCGCCTCGCCCGTCGACTTGCTTCGCGAGCGCGTCGACTCGATCCAGCGACAGCCCAAGAGCCTTTCCGACATCGCGAATGGCCGAACGAATTCGGTAAGTCGTAACGACGCCGGTCATCGCGGCTCGATCCCGTCCGTACTTGTCATAAAGATATTGCAGAACTTCTTCGCGTCGCTCATGCTCAAAATCAACGTCGATATCCGGGGCTTCATTTCTTTCGCGACTGATAAAGCGTTCGAAGAGCACGTCGGTACGATCGGGGTCAACGGCCGTCACGCCCAGACAATAACATACGGCTGAATTCGCAGCGGACCCGCGGCCCTGGCAGAGGATATCGCGGCTGCGTGCGAAACGAACAAGGTCCCAAACGGTAATAAAGTACGCTTCGTAATGTAATTCTTCGATGAGTTCGAGTTCGTGGTTAATCAGCCTGGTGACTTTGTCAGGTACACCTTGTGGATATCGTGTCCCGGCGCCTTTCCAGGTAAGCTGCCGCAAGTATTCAAAAGTCGTCATGCCCTCGGGTGCGAGTTCTCTTGGGTATTGGTATCGCAGCTCGTCGAGAGTGAAATGACACCGCTCGGCGACTTCAAGAGTTCGGGCTACGACTTCGGGAGCCGCCGAGAATAGATCGTAGATCTCTTGCGGATGACGAAGGTGTCGTTCCGCATTGGCAAAGCGATCATGGCCAGCCGCGTCGACAGTCGTGCCGGTGCGAATGGCCGTGACCACGTCGAAAAGCTTCATGCGTTCGCGGGTGTGGTAATGCACGTCTCCACAGGCGACGAGTGGAAGGTTGGTCTGGTCCGAAAGGGTCTGTAGGTTGGCCAGTTGCTGTGGATCGTTGGCTGAACGATGGAGTGATGCCATCAGGTAGGCTCGATCGCCGAACAGGTCGCGATATTGGTGAACTGCCTGAAGTGATTGCGAGTCTTCAGTCGTTTCGGGTATTACGCCGGCCAGCAGTTCGCCAGAATGGGTGGCGACGTCTTCGAATGTCAGTTCGCATTCGCCCTTGGCGGCTCGCCGGCGACCGACGGTGATCAGTTGTGAAAGGTTTTTGTAAGCCGCGTGAGTGGGCGCCCATAGGAGAACGGGCGGTGCATCGGTTGGTGTGATTTCAGCACCGTAGATGAGTTTGAGATTTTTGTTGCACGATAAAGTCTTCCCCGTTTCGGATTCATATTCGTCGAGTTCACGTAGAAAGTCCCGTCGTGCCGACCAGGCACGGACGATGCCAGAGAGCGAGTCGATATCGGTGATGGCGAGCGCGTTGTATTGGAGTGTTGCAGCGCGCGGAATCAGTTCATCGGCGTGCGAAGCGCCGGTGAGAAATGAAAAATTCGTTTTGCAGCGTAGTTCGGCGTAGGGAAGCATGTGGTTGGTGAGAGGCGTTTTCGTTTTTTGATTGTGATTGGCGAGATGTTGAATATTGGTGTAATGATGCGGCGTGTTGAGGTGGTGTTAAGTTGAAATATTGATGGGTTAGGGTGTGAGGTACAACGCGTTGCCCCGAAGGGGCGCAACATGTCAGCCTGGGGCAGAGTGAAACCGCGTTAGCGGTAGAACGTCGCCCCAGGTTTGTAATGGCCCACGAACTCAGCCCTGAAAGGGCGATACAAAGGTTGTTGGCGAGTCATTGTTTCGCCCTTTCAGGGCTAACTAATTCGTCCAAATTTTTGGTCGTGGTCTTCGTGGTCCTGGGGCGACGCTTTTTTCGCTGACGCGAAAGGCGCTGTGCCCCAGGCTGTCATGTTTTGCCCCTTCGGGGCGTCCAGTGGCGCTATGGTGAATTTCAATAATCATTTCAATCCCATACATATCTCTCGTCAAATTCAACCTCGTGTTTTCGAAAGAGCACACGTAACTCATCCTGAAATGTCATTCGTTTGTGGTGTTCTTCCTGATTGCGGATGTAGAAATTCACATCCGGTGCAGCTGACTGGCTTACCGAAAACGCGGCGTATCCAGATTGCCATTCGAAAATTGAAGGGCCGCCGTTTTGCTTAATCCACTTGCTGCTACTTTTCTTGACTTCTTCGATGACTTTTTTGAGAGCATGATTCTTTGAAAGAATGAAGAGTGCGTGGACATGATCTTCGACGCCGCCGATGGTGAGAGCCGGACTGTCCCATTGTGTGAAGATGCCGGATTGGTAGGCGAAGAGGGCTTTGCGGAAATCTGCATGTAGCCATGGCTTGCGATATTTGGTGCTGTAGGTGAGGTGAATCAGGTTTTTCGCGAGCGACTGGCCCATGGTGTTGGTCCGTGAAGGTTATTTGTTGTTTCGCCCTTTCAGGGCTGGTTTATTCGTTTGGTTTTGGGCCCTGGGGCTTCGTGGTCCTGGGGCGACGCTTTTTTCGCTGACGCGAAAGGCGCTTTGCCCCAGGCTGTCATGTTTTGCCCCTTCGGGGCGGGTGATGTTGTTTGTTGAATTTCCCCTTCGGAGCGGTTGTTGCAGTTCGACCTGTATTGGCTCTTTGGCGGAGCGATTCACAGCGATGTTAAAACACACCGTGTACAAACCACGCGCCGCGATGCAAATTGCAGAACAGCCAGAAGCGGTTGCCGTGGGTGTCTTCTACCTGGTAATAGTCGCGACGAATGAGCTGACCGCGCCACCATCCCGTCTCGATACGCTCGGGACCCCAGGCATGCCTGATTGTGTGCGTGCGATTTTCGTAGCCAAAGGTTTTGGGCAAACGATGGGGGCGGTGATGATTTGGTATATGAATGCGAACGGGTTGCGCCGTCAGAAAAAGCGGACGTAACTCTTTGGCGGCTTGATGGCGAACGGTTGCGGCTGTCGTGCTTTTCCTTGCGACCGTGCAACTGCCAGTCAACGGTTGGTACCTGTATGCGATTTCCGGTTGCGGTTCACTTCGTAAACTTGCACCGAGGACTGTGTCGCGACCCAGCCGATTGCTGATCCGGTCAATCAGGTAGGCGAGTTGTTGTGGGGCAGGGCGGTGTAACTGGCCATGTGCGCCAAACGATTCACCGAATACACCTGGCAAATCGTGTTGTTGATTCTCCAGTCGGGTAAACATTTCAACACGAACCTCAATGTGCTGCACAGGCTGCGGAAGCGTGCGCTGCTCGAGCTGCATGTTCAAGAGGCTGTTGATGTGCTCTGCAT
>CALHZT010000225.1 GCA_938040995.1 uncultured Pirellulaceae bacterium
TACCAACTGAGCTACAACCCCATCTGTAAGTCGGCATATTGTACGGTTTGTTGACTGGTTGGCTAGGTGGGGTTGGGGGCTGAAGCACGGCTTTTTCGAACGTTTTTTCGAGCGTTGGCGGGATTTGCGGATGGAATCGCATGATCGGGTTTCGCGGCGGTTTGCGCTACGCCAAAAGTCCGGCGAAACGGGAGGGCGAGGCTCCGTCCGAGCCGTTGTAGCGGATTTCGTTTTTGTAATTTCGTTTTCTTCGCACATGTGAGAATGTCAATTCTGGCAAGAAGCCAAACCGTGAATGCAATTCGCGGCTCGGACGGAGCCTCGCCCTCCCGTCGCGCCGCAATCCATTCCGCAGTCACGCCGCAATCCGCTTCGCAGCAGGATATCCGCCGCTAAGCAAATAGTTGATGACGACCGTTGTCGAATTGAAGTTCCGTTGCGTCTTTCGCGACGGTGCAAATCGGGTTCGCGGCCACTTCGTCGGCAAGATCGGGGCTGACGAACAGATTGCCAAGGTGAAGCGTGTTGGGAATCACCATCCAGCGATCCAGCCCAAAGCGGCTGGCGATCGTTTCAAATATTTCCTTGTCGTCATCCAGAGTCGCGGGAATCTTGGCTCGCGACATATCCCCTGTGGTAAAGGCGTTGATAAACGTCTTACGCTCATCAATCTCGGCTCGTAGCCGCTGGGTGATAAAGTCAGCCAAACCGACTCCCAGAGCGTTCCCTTGCGAACCGGCATAGAGCGACAACGCGGCGATGATTTTGATTTCCGGTTTGGCGAGGTCTTCGTAGTCTTTGACTCCGCGGTAGCCGATCACGTTCGTGTCCATGCCAGTGCCGCTGTACGTCTTGCCGATCTCGTCCACAACAAGCACGTTCAAGTCGTCGAGTGGCAGGGCAGGAAAGTACTCGCGATGCTTCGCCAGTAAATCGGGTTCTGTTTTGAGAATGTCCGCAGCCGCCACGGCATGAAGTTCAGCCGTCTGGTCAAAGCCGTCTTCGAGAATGGCGAGGCCGGCCCAGATCTTGTTGCTATCGAGCAGGAATTTGCCCATCTCGAGCAGCATGTCTTTCATCTCGTCCGTCGGAGCCGAATGGAAGGTCGTCGCCGATTCGATTTTCCCCATGCCGACCACCATCATTTTTACGAGCCCGCTTTGAACGGGACCGGAAAAACAGGTGTGCAGTTTGACCCGGTTCACAACGAGCGTTCCGGCGGCTTCGTAAGCATGGCGATCCATCCAGACGGTGCCGGTAGCGACACCGCCGACGTTGACGCACTCCATGCTGGAACGAATCGGCATGCCCATTGCTGATTCGGTAATTCCCAGCGACTCGATCATCGCCTGCTGGCCTTCCGCGGTGGCGCCGTTGTGCGAGCCCATGCTCGGAATAATAAATGGCGAAGCACTGTGGTCTCGCAACCAGTCACCGGTCGCGCGGATAATCTCCGCGAGATTGCAGATTCCGCGACTGCCGACCGTGATGGCAACGTCGCCACGCGGCACGTCGATCGACAGCGAGTCCAACTGCTTGTGGACTTCGGCGGCAACGTCGCCAAGTGGAGCCGATTTCAGTTGTTGGGTGACTTGATGGAATTGCATTGATTGCATTGATGCCCAAACGTCCCATTAAATGAATCGGTTGATATAGTTCTCGAGAAACTCCTGACGACCGCTGGAAAGCTGGATGTCGCCCATGCCCTCGGCGGCTTCGGCGAGCGATTTCAAGCCATGTGAACCAGTTTCGATCTCGGCACCGAGGCCACTATCCCAGCTGGAGTAGCGTTCGGTCTTCATGGCTTCGAGGCCGCCGTCGGCTCGAATCGCAGCCGCCGTAATCAGGCCGCGGGCGAAGGCGTCCATACCGCCAATGTGCGCGTAGAAAAGATCCATCGGCTCGAAGCTTTCCCGCCGAACCTTCGCGTCAAAGTTAACGCCACCATTCGTGAATCCGCCGTACTTCAGGATCGCCAACATGCATCTGGTCGTCAGATAAATATCCGTCGGGAACTGGTCCGTGTCCCACCCGAGCAGCAAGTCACCTGTATTCGCATCGATCGAACCGAGCATACCCTGCATTCCTGCATACTCGAGCTCGTGCATCATCGTGTGCCCGGAAAGCGTGGCATGATTGGTTTCGATGTTCAGTTGGAACCGGTCCATCAACCCGTAGGCTCGCAGGAAGTTAATACAGGCTGCGGCGTCCGAGTCGTACTGGTGCTTCGTCGGCTCCTTGGGTTTCGGCTCGATAAAGAACATGCCGTCGAAACCGATCTCGTCGGCGTACTCAACTGCCATGTTCAACAACAAGCCGAGATGGTCGACCTCGCGCTTCATGTCCGTGTTGTAAAGGTTGTAGTATCCTTCCCGACCGCCCCAGAAGACATGCCCGGAAGCGTTCAGTCTCTTGCTGATATCGATGGCTTTTTTGGTCTGAGCCGCAGCGTAGGCGAATACTTGCGCATCACAGCTGGTGGCCGCACCGTGCATGTATCGCGGATGCGAGAACATGTTCTGCGTGCCCCAAAGCAGCTTGATTCCGGTTCGCTCCTGCTCTTCTTCCAGCGTGTCGGCAATCGCGTCCAGATTGGAATTCGACTCGCTCAGACTGGCGCCTTCTGGAGCAACGTCTCGATCATGAAACGCGTAGAAGGGGACATCCAGTTTCTCCATGAATTCGAAAGCGACTCGCACACGATTCTTCGCGTTCTCCAGCGACTCGGTCCCATCGTCCCAGGGACGAACCATCGTCGCAGCCCCAAAAGGATCGCTGCCATTTCCGCGGAAAGTATGCCAGTAGACCACGCTAAATCGCAGGTGGTCCCGCATCGTTTTTCCCTCAACTATTTCGTCGGGGTTGTACCAGCGAAACGCAAGAGGATTATCCGATTGAGGGCCTTCGTACTTGATTTTGGATACTTCAGGAAATGCTTCCATCGCGTTTTGGCTCCTTGCTATCTTTATCCTTGCCCGGGCAACGCCGCGTGCGTATCTGTTTTCAACGCTTCGTTATATAACAGCATATGGCCACTGACGATGCCCTCCCCCCTCCAAATCCGTTGACATGATGCTTGACCGACTGAGAGCCCTGACCATTCTGAGCGAGTGCACTGGCGCAGACATCTGGTCCGTAGAATACTGTCGCGAAAAACGTATTCCCGACGTCTGGATCGAAGAACTTTCGGACAGCTTTGAGTCCGGTTTCAGGACGGACCGGCAGACGATTTACGAGAATGGCAAAGTCGTCAATCAGTACCACGGCGTACGCGATCTGGACCTGGCCATTCGACTGGGCGAATACCTTGGCGTTGATACCAACCGGGTGACTTCGGTGACGTTCAGCCCGGAAGCCGCCGTGATCGCAATCAAAGAAGCCGTTGACGAATAGTTTGAACAGCTGCCCTCGTGCGGTTCAGTTCAGTGTCGGAAGCCCCACTGCATCACGATACCAGATGATCAGTCATAGTCCGTAAACCATTTCGTATCGGTGGTATCCGCGAGGCCAAGAAAGGCCCGAAGGCGCAACCGCGTTCACATTCTGCGACGTCTGCCACCAGCGGTGCAGAATCAATACACGCCTGATGGAACCTTGAGGCGAAAGAGAATCTTGATCCAATGCTCATATGCTGAATTGACTGAATATCCCGCGAGAACCGGATCAAATCACCGCCGGCTGGCGAATCGTGAACTACGGTTTAGTACGGCGGATTCTCTCGGCAGTCGCACGAGCACGCCATTCGTTGGCTCTGTTCGACCGCTTATGATCCCGCTTCATTTTATTCCGCAGACTCGCAAGTTTGACGAGGTCCGCTTTCGCACCGACGGCGAATCGCGAGTACGTCCTGAAGAGCTGATTGTTTACGACGACTCGCTCGTGAACGCGTACGAAATCGTCGCCGACATTTGCAGTTCACGGGAGCATGATCAGTTCGAAGTCGTAAGCATCTCAGCAACGGTTGACGGAATGGATCAGGTCACCGCGATCCTTGCCAGCCGCCATGATATTTCAGCGATGCATCTTGTTATCGCGACGGAAGATGGCATCAACCGACTGGGCAACACGCCTCTTTTTGCAGATCGCCTCGACGGATACACCGGGGATCTGGTCGCGTGGCAGGATTCGCTCACGGAAAATCCGGAGATCATCGTTCATGGATTCCGGCCGGAAACGGAAACACACGCCACCGATTTGGAAAGCGCGTTCGCTTCGCTTACCGGTGCGGAAGTTTACTTGCTCCCGACCCAATGAAGCATTGCCGGCAAACCCCGAAAAGCCATTACCAACAAAAGTGGTCTGGTGATGAGGTCAAGTTGGTCGATCCGCAAAGTCAGCCAACTTGAAATGACCGCGACCTGGCTCGATGCACGAGGTGGGTTGCGGGGGTTGTGCCGCTCTCTCTCAGAGACTATTCCGCAGTGAAAGCCAATACCCAAGGCGAATTATGATCGACAGGTCGATAACTTTAGTATCGTTCTGCGCCCGCGTTCCAGGCAAATTTTATGCGACTTTCGATTCCATTACGAATGACGATTGGACTGGTGATGGTTACCATCAGCACCATCCTTATCGCCAACGTAATCGGAATCCTCAAGGACCCCAATCAGCTTCAGATGGAGAGGCGAATCGCGATCTGCGAATCGCTCGCGATCAACTGCTCACTGCTCGCCCGCAGTCAAAAAACCAATGCGATTGCTACCAACATCAAGCTGCTATCGGATCGAAATCCCGACATTCGATCAGCCGCCTTGCGTCGCAACTCGGGTGAAATCGTCTTTCAGCACGGCGATCACAAGAAGTTCTGGCATGAAAAGTCAGCAACAGGAAAGAGGACTGAAAGCCAGGACAACATTATTGTCCCAATCCAGAATCGGCAACGCGTTTGGGGATCGGTCGAAGTCGCGTTTGGAGAAGTAAGTGGTGGCTGGAAGAAGTACTTCCTCATAAACCGATTTCCGATTCTTGCCCTGAGCCTCTTTTGCGGTTTCATCAACGGACTCGCCATTTACTGGTACCTGCGACGGACTCTCTCCTACCTTGACCCTTCCCAGTCGGTTCCGGATCGCGTTCGTACGGCTCTCGATACACTCGCGGAGGGCCTCCTTGTCCTCGACATGGATAACCGGATCGTGTTGGCAAACAAAACGTTCGCCGAGCAGATGGGCATCGACGCTCTGGACCTGCAAGGGGAATCAGCCGATGGACTGCCCTGGTGGAGTATTGACGATTCGCAACAGGAAATGCCGTGGCAAGTTACCGGTCGAACGATGGAGCGGCACACCGGTGCGAAACTGGGCCTGAAAACCATGGATGGCGACAGGATATTCCTCGTAAACACCTCGCCGATCGATGACGGATCTGGCGAGTCTCGCGGAGTCCTCGTCAGCTTTGACGATATTACCGAGCTCGAAGGGAAACAGCTCGCAATGCAATCCATGCTTGGAGAGCTGCGACGATCGCGGACCCAAATCCAGGAAAGAAACCGTGAACTGCGGCTTCTCGCCACGCGAGACCCGCTCACCGGTTGTCTCAATCGAAGGACGTTTTTCGAGTCGTTTGAACGGCAATGGTCACTTGCTGCACGCCACCGACGCGAGCTGTGCTGCCTCATGCTCGATATCGACTTCTTCAAATCAATTAACGACAACCACGGCCACTCCACGGGAGACGAAGTGCTTCGGCGAGTCGCGAAAGCACTTCAGGAAGGTTGCAGAAAAGGGGACATGCTTTGTCGTTACGGTGGTGAAGAATTCTGCATCATCATGCCGGAAACCTCACTCGATGCGTGCGAGGAATTTGCAAATCGTATTCGCGAGAATGTCGCAGCGACGAATATGGATGTTGAAGGGTTGAGTGTGACGATCAGCATCGGTATGTCCAGCACACGGTCTGGTGCACCGGAAGCTCAAGCCCTGCTGGATGAAGCAGACAAGTCTCTGTACATTGCGAAACGAAGTGGACGAAACAGGGCTTGTCGGTGGGACTACATCGCGGATCAGGAAGAAATTGAAAAGGTCGAACTGCCGCAAACCGAAGAGGAACCGATCGAAGAGTACTCCTTGCCTTATCGCGCGGTCACCTCGCTTTTGGCTGCATTGGGAGCCCGCGACCCGGCTACGGCGGCTCATTCTACCCGCGTCGCCGAACTCTGCGTGTCGGTGGCCCGGGGGTTGATGTCGGCGCGAGAGGCCTATCAGCTGGAAATTGCAGCTTTGCTCCACGACATCGGCAAGATTGGAGTCCCAGATGAGGTTCTGTTCAAGAACGGGCCGCTGGATCGGGAGGAATGGCAAGTCATGAAAGCCCACGACCGGATCGGGGCAAGTATTGTCGAAGCATCTTTCGAAAACCCTGACTTGTTAGAACTGATTCGGCTTCATCAGCTGAGCTACAAGCCAGATGATCCGACTCCAGACATCCCCCAACAGGAGGAGATTCCGTTAGGGGCCCGAATCCTCAGCATTGCAGACGCCTACGATTCGATGGTGACGTCACGGGTTTACCGTCCCGCAATGACTCAAGAGCAAGCGTTCGAAGAGTTGCAGCGATGCGCCGGTACGCAGTTCGACCCGCGACTGGTCGAGAGGTTTATCGCAGTCGTCGAAGACTTTGAGCACGCGGATCCCGTTGTCGGCAATTCGAAGCAAACGGCGATTCAATTCGGTTCCCAAATGGAAGAATTGGCGGTCGCGTTCGATAACGCCGACATTCCAAAAATTCGGGAAATCGCGACTCGACTGCACACGAGTGCAACTGCCAATAATGTCGCAAGCATTGAAAAGATGTCTCGCGAATTACTCGATGCGACGGCAGACGAAAATCAGCACAACATGCAGGATCTGGCAGCCGTCACGCGGGGCCTGATGGATCTCTGTAGAGCAGCACAGTCATGCCATATTAATGTCGACGGCGGCGACATCACCCAAACGCCAACCGCTTCGACTCAATAAGTCGCCGGAACCGAATTTTCCCGGTCGAAACGTCGATTTCCCGTGGCATCTTCTTCAGGAACCCCGCTTCTCCTGAATCAACAACGGCATGCTTTTCTTGCCATTTCGCAGAATTCTGTCGAGCTCCTTCGAGTTAGTATCCTCGACGACGCTTGTTAAGTGGTTTCTGATCAGAAATCCCCACTTTTGACCATTTTCTGGCATTTTTCAGGTATTCTCGGTCGGCTAACAACACAGAGCCGGTTCGTGGTGATATTCTGAATCGTCTTGCACCGGACGCTGTAGTAACAAAACAATTCTGAGCTCGCACGGCTGCGTAATTTAGTAGTTTCATTGATAGAGACGTGCGAACAAATGTTAACAACTGCCGAAGCAGAGGCTTCAATGGTTGACTGCAGCGAGAGGACAAAGGTCACCGTTGTGGTGCCGTGCCTGAACGAAGAGGACTCGGCCGACAGCCTGCTCAAGGCGCTGGAGCACTTGGAAAAATCGCTCCCGACGTATGCCTTTCAGTTCATCATTGTTGATGACGGAAGCACCGACCGAAGTGTTGAAGACCTTCGCTTCCTTTTTCGCAAGAAATCAAATTTTCAACTGATCGAACACGGTGTAAACCGGGGGATTGCTGCCGCGCTCCGTACTGGAATCCTGGCCGCCAACACCGAAATCGTCTGCTCCATGGACTTTGACTGCACCTATAACCCGGTCCAGTTTGCCAACCTTCTGCCAGCGATGGTTCGCGGTGTCGACCTGGTAACGGCTTCGCCCTACCACCCCAAGGGCAAAGTACTGAATGTGCCGGCGTGGCGATTGGCGATTTCGAAATGCGCATCAACCGTCTATCGGTTGGCAATGCGGCCCAACCTCCATACCTACACATCCTGCTTCCGCGTGTATCGAAAATCGTCGGTCGCGAGCATCAAGCTAATCAACAGCGGATTCGTCGGTGTTGCTGAACTCTTATGGCGACTGGATGGAAACGGCGGCAAGATTGTCGAAATTCCGGCAGTTCTCGATGTTCGGCAATTCGGACAGTCCAAAATGCGAGTCGTCCAGGTAACCACTGCTCACTTGCGACTTTTGACGCGTATTTGCGTTAACCGACTGTTTCCTTCACGGGAAAAGCACGCCATAGAACCGCACTCAGACACGCAAAGAACACAAAGCCAACTCACCAATAACTAGAGACCACAACTATGTCGAATAATCATTCCAAACCTGAACCAATGTCCCTGCCGTCGGACCAAAACGCCTCCGGTCGAACACTTGGTAAGGAAGAAATCGAGATGCTGACCGCCGCCATTGAAAGCGGTACGTTGACCAGCACAAAAGGCACTTTCGTCAAGCAACTCGAAGCTGATTTTGCCGAGCGACTGGGCATCAAGCACGCCTACGCCTGCTCCTCAGGATCGGCCGCACTTCACGTTGCAGTTGCCGCCATCAACCCGGAACCGGGTGATGAGATCATCACGACGTCGATCACCGACATGGGTGCGTTAACTTGCATCGTCTATCAGGGAGCCATTCCGGTATTCTGCGATGTCGATCCGCTGACCTACAACGTCACGGCAGAAGCCATCGAGAAGTGCATCAGTCCAAAAACCAGGGCCATCATGGTGACTCACCTGTTCGGCAACCCATGCGAAATGGGCCCGATCATGGATCTTGCCCGAAGGCACAACATCAAGGTCATCGAAGACTGCGCGCAGGCATTCGACGCGACTCACCACGGGCAAAAAATTGGCACGATTGGCGACATCAGCTGCTTCAGCCTGCAGCAAGGTAAGCACATCACGACTGGTGAAGGCGGACTGGTTTGCAGCAACGACCCCGAGCTGGCTCGTCGCAGCTTCCTGTTCATCAACAAAGCCTGGGGTTACGGCGACCAGAACCCGGACCACTACTTCCTCGCCCTGAACTACCGCATGAACGACATCACCGGTGCGGTAGCGTTGGCCCAGCTGCATAAGCTCGATGAATCCGTCAGCGGTCGTCAAAAAGCAGCCGCCGAAATGCACGGCTTGATGCAGGGTATCCGTGGCGTGGCGGCTCCCCTGATTCACGAAGGCAATAGTCACACGTTCTGGAAGTATTGCCTGGACGTCGATCCGGACGTTATCGAAGGCGGCTGCCGCGCGTTGGCTGGCTTGCTACGGGAACGCGGTGTTTTCAGCGCTCCACGCTACATTCAAAAGCCGGCATTCCGATGCCAGGTGTTCGCAGAACAGCGTACTTTCGGTGACAGCCGATTCCCATTCACGCTGGCTCGCCCCGAAGCCGTCGATTACGACGACGCCAAGTTCCCGGGAACGCTGACTGCTTTGTCCCGAATCCTCGTTCTGCCGTGGAATGAGAAATACACTTCAGAGCACGTCCAATACGTTGCCAAAGCGGTTCGGGAATGTGCTGCTGAACTAACGAAGCCCGAACACAAGCCTTCCACCCCGGGCGTTTCAGGCTTCGCAGCCAACCAGGTTCAGCCTGGAATGGCAGGCAAACCAGGTAGCAATCGTCCCAAAGTCCGCATCGCCATGATCGGCGCTGGCGGAATCGCGCAGGCCTACGCTCAATCCTTCGCAAATTCGACTCGCGCCGAACTCGTCGCCGTCGTAGACGTTCGCGAAGACGCCGCGAAGGCCGTTGCCGAAACCGCCAAGTGCGATGTCGTCACGGACTACACGAAGCTGCTCGACAATGTTGCCTGTGACGCGGTACTGGTTTGTACTCCGCCATCAACGCACCCGGAAATCTGCATCCACTTCCTCGAAAAGGGCATTCACGTCCTCTGCGAAAAGCCACTCGCCGTTGATTCGGAAAGCGCTCTTCGCATGGTCGAAGCCGCCGAAAAGTCCGGCGTAAAGTTCACGATGGCATCGAAGTTCCGCTACGTCGATGATGTCAACAAAGCCAAAGCCATCATCACCTCCGGCATCCTTGGCGAGTTGATTCTGTTCGAGAATACGTTCGCCGGGCACGTCGACATGAGCAAGCGATGGAATTCCAATCCAATGATTAGCGGTGGCGGAGTCATGATTGACAACGGCACCCACTCGGTCGATATCGCGCGCTACCTCCTGGGGCCTCTGGCCGAAATCCAGGCGATCGAAGGAAAGCGAATCCAGGACATTCCGGTCGAAGATACCGTTCGCATCAAGGCTCGCACAGAAGACGGCGTCGTAGCCAGCATCGACCTGTCATGGAGCCTGAACAAGCAACAGCCCGACTACATCAGCATCTACGGCGACCAGGGTACGATTCTGATCGGCTGGAAAGAGTCGAAGTACCGTCGAAATTCAGATCAGGACTGGATCGTTTTTGGAAGCGGCTACAACAAGTTTGACGCCTTCACGAACCAGATCGAAAACTTCGCCGGCGCCATTCATGGCGACGAAGCTCTCCTGATCAAGCCCGAAGATGCACTCGCTTCCGTCGCCGTGATCGAAGTCGCCTACGAGGCGATGTGGCGCGATACATGGATGCCAGTGAACAACAATGGCATCGGATCCAGACAAAACGCGTAAACCACGCTTCTCCCGCGTCCAGGAAACATGCCTGGACGCCGGGAGAAACCTTGATCGTTTTGTTGGTTCTCGACACTCCTTACCTGAACTCGACGACCACGAATTGTCATCCGACACGGTCGCGAGTTCCGCAATGCCCTATAAGCATTAGAAGCATTGCCTGTTATTCCGAGATAGTCATGCCAGGCCCGCCCCGCATTCACGACACCGCCATGATCGAAGACAACGTCTCTATTGGGGACGGTTCGTCGGTATGGGACAACGTACATATTCGCTTTGACACGTCGATTGGCGAAGAGTGCATTGTCGGCGAGAAGACTTACATCGCTTACGGAGTCCGCATTGGCAATCGGGTAAAAATCAACTCGATGGTCTACATCTGCAACGCTGTCACGATTGAGGACGGTGTCATGATCAGCGCGGGCACCATTTTTACGAACGACCGCTTTCCGCGGGCTGCGACGCCCGACCTCAGCGAGCTTCGCGGATCGGGTCCGGATGAGCACACGCTGAAAACTCTGGTTTGCGAAGGAGCCACGATTGGCGCAGGTTCCACGATCGGCAACGACCTGGAAATTGGGCGTTTCGCGATGGTCGGTATGGGTTCCGTCGTCACGCGCTCAGTCGCCGATTTTCATCTGACGCTCGGCAATCCAGCCAGGCCCGTCGGTGTCGTCTGCCGCTGTGGTCCGCTGGTTCACCGCTTTCCAGAGGGCGTTCAGGAACTGGTTCAAGTCGCGTGTTCCGAATGCAACCGGCAATACGTTATCGACGCGCAAAAGAATGTGACCGAAGTTCCCATTTCGGGCGGCGCGAATATGGAAACGTCCCGATCGGAGGCGCCGTGATGGGATCCGAATCTGAACCGCAACATTGGGCAGTCGTCGGTGGCGGCATGCTCGGAATGACAACCGCTTTACGACTGACGCAAGCCGGCCACAAGGTGACGCTCTTCGAAGCCGCCGATACGTTTGGTGGTCTCGCGGACGCCTGGCAACTGGGCGACGTCACCTGGGATCGACACTATCACGTGACGCTCCTGTCAGATTCGTGGTTTCGCGGCATCCTTGATGAACTCGGCATGGACCAGGACATGCAGTGGGTCGAAACGCGGACCGGTTTCTATACGGACGGGCGATTGCACTCCATGTCGAGCAGCCTCGAATTCCTGAAGTTTCCACCGCTGTCACTCTGGTCGAAATTTCGACTGGGCCTGACCATCTTCGCCGGCTCGAGAATCAGGAATTGGCGAGCCCTTGAAGGAATGCTTGTCGCCGACTGGCTACGAAAATGGTCCGGGAACAAAACATTCGAAAAGATCTGGCTGCCTCTCTTGCGATCAAAACTGGGAGACAACTACCAGAAGACTTCAGCCGCTTTTATCTGGGCAACGATCGCACGACTTTATGCAGCTCGGCGCACTGGCCTGAAGAAAGAACTCTTTGGCTATCTGCCCGGTGGCTATAGCCGGATCCTGGACTCCTTCACGTCCAAACTTGCCGCAGCCGGTGTCGAGCTTTGTCCAGGCCACGCCGTGACAAAGGTGGAATCGGCGGCTCAATCGGAGGCTCAATCTGAAGCTCCTTCGGGAATGGTAAACGTCACGATCAACGGCGAAGTGAAGCGCTACGACCAAGTCGTCTTGACCGTGCCAAGCGGCCTTGTTCCGCGGATGGTACCGGAATTGTCTGGCGAACAGAAAGCTGCCCACGAACAGATCGAGTACCAGGGTATCGTCTGCGTTTCGCTGTTATTGAAAAAGCCGCTTGCGGATTTTTACGTTACAAACATCACCGACGGCAACGCACCGTTTACGGGCGTCATCGAGATGTCCACACTGGTCGACCCCAAAGAATTTAATGGGCATTCACTCGTCTACCTTCCCTACTACGTCCCGCAGGACGATGAAATCTTTGATCGTTCGGATGATGAGATTCGTCAATTGTCGCTGGATGGGCTTTCAGCGATGTACCCGAAATTCAGTCACAAAGACGTGGTTGAATTCAAAGTTTCGAGAGTGCGCCGCGTGATGGCGATATCGACTTTGAATTATTCGACCAAACTGCCGCCGATGAAAACCTCTGTACCGGGTGTTTTTGTGGTCAACTCGGCACAGATTGTAAACGGAACGTTGAACGTCAACGAAACGGTCAAGCTTGCGGAAACGGCAGTTGTCGAAACATTACTGCCTGCCGCTACGGAACGAAGAAACCCGTCACAACAAGAGAAGAAACATGCCGAAACCATTTGCTAGTTTGTCGCTGGATCTCGACAACAAGTGGTCGTACATGAAAACCCATGGCGATGCAGGCTGGGACTCATTCCCCAGCTACCTGGACATCGTCTGCCCCCGTGTTGTTGACTTCATGGCGGAACGGGATTTAACGATCACTTTTTTCGTCGTCGGTCAGGATGCCGCGCTCAGGAAAAATCACGATGCGCTTGGTTGCCTGTCGGCGGCCGGTCACGAAATCGGCAATCATTCGTTCCATCACGAACCATGGTTGCACCTGTATTCCGAAAAGCAGGTAAAGGACGAACTGCAGCGGGCTCAGGACCATATTGAAGAAGCGACTGGAGAGGTCACCGCTGGATTTCGGGGCCCGGGCTTCAGCACCGCGCCGACGGTAATCCAGGCCCTTAGCGATATGGGATACGCCTATGATGCCTCGACATTCCCGACTTATCTGGGCCCTCTCGCGCGTGCCTACTATTTTATGACAGCAGACCTCAGCAAGGAAGAACTGGAACAGCGGGATCAGTTGTTCGGCAAGTTCTCCGAAGGGTTCAAGACCTTACGTCCCTACCGCCTGCCGGGCGAATCGATTGACCTCGTCGAAATCCCCGTCACGACAATGCCCGTGTTCAAGGTACCCATCCACCTAAGCTACGTGCTGTATCTTGGTCAGTTCTCACCGCTGCTTGCCATGTCGTACTTTCGGTTTGCCGTGATGATGTGTCGGATCACGAATGTGGAACCGTCCCTGCTCCTCCACCCACTCGACTTCCTGGGCAAAGAGGATGAAAGCGATCTCGGATTCTTCCCGGCAATGAACATGGAATCGGAAACCAAACTGGAATTGGCGGGAAAAGTCATCGACTACTACGCATCGAATTTCAGCGTCGGAACGATGATGGAACACGCGGAACGATTCGGAACTGGTTCAAGAAAAAAAGACCGTAATCCAGGCGTCGAGGTTGAATTGAACCAAGTCGAAAAACTGACCGTTTAAAAACACGTCTGCCAGCCCACAAAGCACCACCGGCTGGCCCCCGGAATCACCCACAAGAGTGGCTTACACAAGAGTTTTTTTCCTCAGAGTTGGTAGTTTAATTAGAAGTTCAAATTGCAGTTTGTTTGTCTTGTAACTTGAATTGCTTGTACTAAACTCAGGGGCTGTTTTGCAAATGAAATTTTCAAGTGAACCTCGGTAGAAATTAAGACGAGAAGCGACTGCTGCCGGCGGTTCGAATAACACATGATTCAACTTCAAAAAAACGGATTGCTCGAAAGACCAATCTCACGGCTGAATTCCCGTGAGGTTCGGGCGACCATCGAACAGCTGAAAGGCACATCGGCAGGTGAGTTTGAGGCGGAAGAGTTTGCCGTCATCGTTATCGACTTTGAAAGTCGTTACCAACGGGCTCTGGACATTGTTGTCGATGAGATCGACCGACTGGACAATCTACTTGTCGCAACGTGGGCACACGAAAAGTATGTGGGCTGGATTTCGCGCAACCGGATTGCAATTGTTCTTCCCAATGCTTCGGCAATGGATGCGTGGCAGTACAAATCGCAGATTTCAGAACACTGCGAGATTGACCCAGCCCATATTGGTGTCTTTGTCCGATACGCTGATCGCATCGTGATTGGTCATGACAACCCGGCGACTGTCGTACCGTCGGTTGACGAACTCTTCGTCAAACGCTCGCCAACATGGAAGCGTCTGTTTGACATTTTTGGAGCGTTGACCGGACTGTTCATTGCAGCGCCAATTTTCCTCATAGCCATTGCACTCATCAAACTGACATCACGCGGCCCGGCGTTTTTCAGGCAGGAGCGAGTCGGTGTCGGTGGTCGTACGTTCCTGATGTACAAGCTAAGGACGATGGTCGACGACGCTGAATCTGTGCGATCCGACCTGGCCGAACAGAACGAGTCTGACGGGTGCGCTTTCAAGATCACGAAAGACCCTCGAGTCACTTTCGTCGGCAATATCCTGCGAAAGACCAGCCTCGATGAGCTTCCCCAGCTCATCAATGTTCTGCGGGGCGAAATGTCTCTCGTCGGCCCACGCCCGCTCCCACGAAACGACTGGCAACCGGCTGAACTCTGGTATCAGGGCCGACACGACGTGACTCCCGGAATGACTTGCACATGGCAAGTCGTCGGAAGAGGCAACACCAATATTTCGTTCGAAGAATGGGTCCTTATGGATCTCGAGTATGTAGAGACCGTTGGCTTTTGGACGGACCTAAAACTTCTGTTCAGGACCATTCCCGCTGTTCTCACTCAACGTGGCGCGGCTTAGCGTGAAACGTCTTCCACGCGTTTCGGCAGTCCCGGGGCATCCTGTTGTGTCAAGCGAATCACTAATTGCGAAGACCGAATCCGGGACTTCTTTTGAGCAGCATGGCGGCTCCGCGTCTGAAATGTCTGGAACGTCCGCAAAGTGGAAGCTCGGACTCATTGCACTCGCGGCGATGGCATTGCGTTTCTTCTACGCTGATGGCCAGAGCATCACGTTTGATGAGTTTTACGAGATTGAGCTGGCCAAAGAGGAAGTGTCGCAGATCCTGCTTCGCGGTGATGGTTTCCCACCTCTTTACAGCCTCTGCCTGCACTACTGGGACATGTTATTTGGATCTGAATCGGGCCGGGTCCTTTCGATCCTGATGGGCTCTGCCGGTTGCCTTGCTATTTATGTTCTTGGCAGAACGGTTGGTGGACGATCGGTTGGCATTTATGCAGCAGCAATTACCGCAATGCTGCCGATCCACCTGTTCTACACCTCAGAAATTCGCGCCTATCCACTTCTCCTGCTCGCAACCACTTTTGCGCTCAATTCCCTGATTCATGCGGTTCGCCATGATCGTTGGCGTGACTGGCTGGTATTCTCTGCGATGACAACGATCGGATTGCATACGCACTATCTCTTTGCAGTCTTTGCGGCCATGACATTGCTGCTTTCGCTGATTTTCGTTCGCAGCATCAAGCCGTTCGCGAGCGGAGCGCTCATCATCTGCTCGCTAATTCCTCTTGTCTGGTTTTGTGTGCCTTCCGATTTGGCCATGCAGCAGGGCTGGGCATATCGAGTCAACTTTGGAATCGGCGAACTCGCTTTTACCTATGGCTCTTTTCTGATGGGTTACACGCTGGGCCCTTCGCTGCGTCAGCTACATGTTCTCTGGACAAGAGACGCTGTCTTTTACGCGCTTCCGTGGGCATCGTTTTTTGGGATCGCACTCGTCGGCATCTTCTTCGCGGCGAGAAAGAAAGAAATCTTCAGCCACCGGGAACTTCCGGTTTTCGGTGTACTTGCATTCGCCCCTCTCGTCGTCGGTGGACTCTGCAAGATTGCCGGTATCGGATATCAGGTTCGGTATTCGATCTGGGCGATGGTCCCCATTGTCATCCTGATCGCGATGTTTCTTGTGAGTGCCATGGAGAAAAAGTCAGGCAAACTTGCGACTGCCTTTCTATTCGTACTGTTTGCTTTTGCAATGATCAACAGACACTACGTACCGAACTACCAAAATGCCGACTTGGCGACCGCATCCGCACGGCTTGCCGACCCGACCGTTTCCGCAAAGCACCCGGTGCTCATCGTGTCGGGCTACATGGTTGAGCCACTCAAGTTTTACCTGGCAGATTCAGAATGGGACCTGAACGGCATTCCCATGACGGCTGCGTTTGAAGATCGCGAAGCGGAATTGGGGATCTTGCTCGACAAGTTACGAAATAGCGACTCGGAGTTCTGGTTGATGTACACCCGGGAATTCCACGAAGACCCGGACGGGCGGTTGATGGAAATCATCCGGGAAAACTCAGATGTCGAGTTTATCAGCGAATACGCGGGGCTAAAGTTGTACCGCGCGGCCTTTCGTGACGTCGAACCAAAGACAGGATCAGGCGGCAATGCGAGGATCAACAAAGCCGCCACAGGCAGCGTCGGAATGCTCGCTGACTTTAGCAGCGATTGAGCACCGGGCTCGCGGATTCTCTCACCGCGACTGCAGCTCCAAGCTCTTCCCTGGCTTTCAACTCGAGAGCATCCATCTCCCGCTGAATCAGCACCCGATACGACTCGAGCTCATCACGATCAATATCGGGCGGTATCCTGATCGGATCACCAGCAAGAAAGATCGCGCGGGAAAACGGCTTGGGAATCACCTGCGTCGTCCAGCTACCCTGAATCTCCCACGCATTGGCACAAACGAATGCCGTTGGCACGATCGGATTGCCAGTACGTGACGAGATATAAACGATGCCTTTGCTCAGCACCCGTCGCGGCCCTCGAGGTCCATCGGGGGTAATGATGATGTCGCTTGACCGGGCAGTCTCCAGCAGCCGCCTGGCGGCTTTACCGCCGCCTCGGCCGGTTGAACCTCGAATGGCTTTTACGTGGATCGTACGCATCGTACTTTCCACGAACGATCCATCACGATGTTGGCTTGTTAAAGCAACGGTATTGGTATGTTTACCCCCGAACGCCGCAAGAAGCGCCAGATCGTGCCATACTGAGTAGATGAAGCGTTGCTGACTGGCTTCATGGTCCGCACCATACGGTTGCACATCGGAAGGCGCGATGACGGTCTTGTTCAAGGTTGCAAAAAGCAGCTTGAACGCTCTTCCACTCAAGCTACCAGCAAATCGAATGAGGGCAGGATTTCTTAATCGCATTGAATTTCCAAGCCAAAAATGTAAGCATATCGGTCGCCTTTGAAGTGCGATAACTATAGGAATTTGGCGCCGACGAGTCAGGATCAATAATCCCTACAAAATGCCATGCACCAACGCCGTAGCCTGAGGCAGGCAACAGCCACATACGTCACAACATCTCCCCCAAAACCGACTGCCTCGAATGCTGGCATCTTCCAGTTTCGCATAGTCTATTCACACTGAATTCCCACTGAACCCGACGAGTCGTCTACCTGATGCGGATCACGTCAATCAATTCGGAGCCGATTGAAGAGTACCTGTACCTCAATGTCACGCCCCGACCGGAGAGCCGCATTATTCAGTCGACATTGCCAGTGCTCAAAGCCACGGTAGATCAACTGCCGGATGAACTGGACGCGATCATTGCCACTTCGGATCTTCAGGGGCGAGAACGAATCAGGGACTGTGAGTCGCTACCGATCAAGCTTATTGGCGAAGTCATTCCCGCCAGGCTTGCCCGTTGGCTAACGCAGGAAGGTTATTCATGCGATCGTATTGGCATCGTTCTCGCCGGTGATTTTTATGCCGCACCTGACCTGCAAAAACGCGGCGCAACGGGCGACATCACCTCCGTATGGCAAGCGTTTGAAAATGAATTTCGCTGGGTTGTTGGAGTCGGTGGCAATCATGACATGTTTGGCGACGAACAGAACCTTCGTCCTCCCGCGTCGCCGCGTGCTCACTTCCTCGGCTCGGAACGAGTCAATCTGGATGGTATTGAGATTGCAGGATTGTCGGGGATCGTTGGAAATCCAAAGAAGAATTTCCGAATAAAGAAACGCGACTACCTCGAGAGACTGACCAATTTGCTTGGATCGCCGACGGATCTATTGCTGACGCATGACGGACCAGATATCGAACACCTGGGACTTCGCGGCACACCCGAGATTCGTGAGCTACTTTCGCGACTTCGACCGCCGCTTGTCATTCGTGGCCACAAGTTCTGGGAGCAACCTCTCGCCGAGATTGCAGGCGGCACGCAGATTCTCAATGTCGATTCCAGAATCGTGATGCTGACACCTGAAGATAGCGTAGAAGCTATTTCAAAACCTGAGTCCGGAAGTTTGTAGAAAAGCTTTAGGCCAGTACTGCTTAAACGATTTGAATTCACAGGTAGTGGATCTTGTCAAAGATCCCTCAGCCGTCCGCAAAAAAAGCTAATGCTGCAAGGATCTTTAACAAGATCCACTACGAACCATCCGGCCGTCATCCCGTGAGGTTTTGATCTGGTCCCACTCTCTGCGTGCAGTCGCCTGGAAAGGCCGACGGCGACAGACTACTTCGATCAGGCATCACCCAATTGCCGACTTGCAATGCAGTCGGCGATTCGTTCAACCATAAAGACATTCAGTCGTCGGTGGAGTCGTCGACGTAGTGTCAGGGCATCGCAGCCTGAGAAACTGCAATGCGACCATTGAAACGTACAGTGGATTCAACACCATATAACGCGTAAAGAGTCTTTTGGGTTCTCGCGTAAATCGGAAGAGCCATTCCAGACCACGATCCTGCATCCAGGCAGGAGCCTGTTCCAGGCAGCCGGCATGGAACGCGAATGCTGCTCCGACGGCCAACAACGGCATTCCAAGCGCGTCGCGGAATTCATACGCAAAAATTTCCTGCCGTGGACAGCCCAGTCCGACGAAGGTGATGTGGGCACCACTCGACTTGACGTCGTCGATCAGTGCCTGCTTTTCTTCATCACTCTTCATCTGACGAAACAGGGAAGGCCGCATGCCCGCGATTTTGAGTTTTGGGAATTTCTTCAGCAGTGATTCTTTCAGCTTTTCCAGCATCGCGGAATCAGATCCAAGCAGGAAAATCGAAAGGCCTTCTTTTTCGGCAGCCGCACACGTCTTGAGCATTAACGTCGGTCCGTAGACTCGATCGGGGAGCTTTGCCTTGTGAATTCCGTTGAGCGCCCAGCGAACTGGTTGGCCATCCGGCACGATCAGATCAAACTTGTTCAACCGGTGACGATGCGTGTTGTCCAACGCCCCAGTCATCACGCCATGAACAGCAAGCGCAGTCACGCTCAGCGGCTGCCTGGCGGATCCAGCCGCAATAATTTTTCCGACAGCGGCTTCGTAGTCGACGGCGTCGACGAGTATGCCAAGTATGTTATGTTTTCCGTGATCAATCATTTCAGGACGTTTCAGCTTTTGCCCATCGTTCTACGTTCTGATCGTGGATCTCCTGCAGAATCTCTGGAACGTTGTATTTCAGTTCGTAATCTGGATAGTCGGCTTTGAATCGACCGATATCACTCACCCACCACATATGGTCACCGGCCCGGTTATCATCCGAGTACTCCCAGTTCATTTTCTTGCCGCTAATTTTTTCGCACAACGAGATGGCTTCCAGCATCGAGCAATTACTGTGGCGGCTGCCACCGATGTTGTAGACCGCCGAGCAGCGAGGGTTTTGCAGAAACGCATCGAACGCCCGCACAAGATCGTGGCTGTGGATGTTGTCGCGAACCTGCTTTCCCTTGTACCCAAATACCGTGTACTTCGTGCCGGTCATTGCACACTTCATCAGGTACGAAAGAAATCCGTGCAACTGCGTGCCAGAATGCCCCGGTCCCGTCAGACACCCGCCTCGAAAACATGCAGTCGGCATATCGAAATACCGACCGTACTCCTGAACGAGGATGTCGGCTGCGACTTTGGATGCACCAAACAGGCTGTGCATACACTGGTCGAGCGGCATGTCTTCGCGAATGCCATCATTGTAGGTGTGCGATGGATCAATTTCCCAACGTGTTTCCTGCTCGACAAGCGGCAGAGAGTTCGGCCGATCGCCGTAAACCTTGTTCGTCGACGTGAATACAAACACGCCGTTCGGTGCCGACTGCCTCGTCGCTTCCAGCAAGTTCAGCGTGCCATTCGCATTCACCGAAAAGTCGGTCTTTGGTTCTCTTGCAGCCCAGTCATGAGACGGTTGGGCCGCCGTATGGAGAATCAGTGAAATATCACTTCCGTACTTCTGAAAAAGTCCATCGACCGCGTCGTCGTCGCGTATATCAACGCTTTCGTGAATGTACTTTTGGCCGTGCGTCGCAGTCAGTCGATCGCGGTTCCAGGCCGTTGACGCTTCTTCGCCAAAGAACCGGCTGCGCATATCGTTGTCGATGCCAACGACCGTCAGTCCCTTCTCAATAAAGTGGCCGACCGCTTCCGAGCCAATCAGGCCCGCCGATCCGGTAATGATCGCGACACTCATCTTAGTTCACCTTGTTGTTCCCGGCGTGTTTCGCCGATGGATTGTTTGTGCAATTGTCTTGTAATCTGAATGGCACAGGAATCAATAACATTCCTGCAATTCTTCCTTCTTTGCGCCAGCGATCTCAAGAAAAATCGACTGGACATCGTTTACGTGCCGCTCAGTGGTGTAGTTTTTGAGATAGCTGGCACGGCCAGCCTCTCCCATCTGTTCCCGCAGCGCGGGGTCATCACAGAGAGCCTTCAAATGTTCCGCGATGGCGGCTACGTCACGAGTCTCTGTCAGAAACCCGGTCGATCCGTGCTCCACCATCGTCTGGATGCCGCGCCACCGTGTTGCCACGACTGGCAGCTTGAAACACATCGCCTCAAGAATGACACATGGAAAGGACTCGCTTGGATAGTAACTTGGGAAGCAGAACAGATCGGCTGTCGCTAACAGCCTGAACTTGTCATCACCAAGCACCTGTCCATGAACAATGACGTTGTCCGTTAACGCCTGTTCTTCCACCGTTTGCCTGATCTGTTCTTCGAATGCTGACGGCTGAAAGCTGCCTGCGACATCAAGCTGAAAATCGCTGCCCATTTTTTTCAATTGGCCGCACGCTTTCAACAAATCGAGAATCCCTTTCTCTTCGCAAAGAGTACCCATGTAAAACATGCGGACTTTGCCATCTTTCTGGGGCGTAACCAATGATGAGAATCGGAGGAAGTCATCGTCCGATGACTCGGGAACTACGAACTCCCGTTGCGCTTCGAGACCAGCGGCATCGTCCGTCGAGAAATTCGACAGCTTTACAACCGCCGAAGGCCGAAAGTACGCCCATCGACACAATTGCCGGACGATCGGATTGAGCTTGGGGATCATTTCGGACACGCCAGCAGCATGCATGTGAAAGATCGTGTTCCGGAACAACCACCTGGTGGAAAGCAGAATCACCAGATCCCGATAGATCGAGATCTTTTTCGGGCCGGATGGCGGATAGTACAGCGTTTCAATACCGTGCCGAAACTTGTAGAAGTAAATCTGGACAATCACGGAAAACAGATGCAACACTTTCCCCATTCTAAAAATCCCGACTTCGTCATTCTCTTTTGAGAATGCCATTCGCACGGGATGCAAATGCACGTGAGGAAGATTCGCATCGAGCAGGCGCTGCGCCATAATCGACTGACCATGAAACGGTGGAGGCGTTTGGCCGACAAACAGGATATGCGGTTTCCGGTCTGGAGAAGTCGGTGGGCGATTCATCAACCTAGGCTCCCACTTGCTGCAATTGCTGATCGCTTGCCATGGATGCGCGAACTCTCTCCTCGGCAACGACTTCTTTCAGGCGAGGCTCCCAATTCAACCGAAACAACATCGTCATCAGTACAAAAGTTGGAAACAGCGGCATCTTGAATAGCGACTCGCCAAACCCGTGCAAAAGAACCAGCACGAGAAGTCCCGTCGTAAACGCAGCACCGCGATCACCCGTCGCAAAGAATCTGCGAGTCGAAGAAACCAGTCCCGCCAGGAACAATGACAGGTAAAAAAACAGGCCAACAAGTCCACCATCCAGAAGAACGTCCAGATACATGTTATGCCCGTGCGGAATTTCCCACTTTAGCAACTCGCTGAGATATTCGACCCTTTCCCCTGTCCAGAAACCGAGGTACCCATGGCCAATGACTGGACTATCTGCAATCGAATCGCCAAGCTCGTCCCATAATGGCAAGCGTCCCGTTAGCGTTGTCACATCGTCTTTTCGCCCCATCGCAGCGGCGGTACCGACTTTTCCCTTGAGTTGATTTCCTACCAGATTCATAGTCAGCCCGGCGGCCGCCATAAAGAACAGAACGCAAGCCAGCAACGGAACCCGCAGGCGTGGGCTCACGTGAATGATGCCGATAATGGCGAGCCCCAATAGAGTTGCGGCCATTGAAGTCCGCGATTTTGCGAGAAGCAGAAACGTCGCCCCGATGCAAAACGCGGCGATTGCGGTCCACGACACACTTCTGCCTTTTCGAAACACGAAGATGCTTGAACAAAGGCAGATGATGGCTGCGTAGACCGAATTGGTGTTAGGGTGAGTCGTGCCCGTAAACCTGTATTCGCTTGATGTAAGGCGCAAGCCTCCGTGAACGAACTCGGCAATAACTCCCCAGAAGAGATAACAAATACAGACAATCATGAAACGAATCGCAAGCTGCTCCATATTTAATGGCCGGGAAATCCCAAAGGCGGTCGCCAGAAACACCGAGAGAACCGCGAGCTTGTAGGCAGTCGCCGCCGGTGATACCGACCATGCAACCGACAGATAGAGCCAGCCAAAATAACCCATCATGGTGACCAGCAAGAGCGAAACGCGAAGCTTTGGCTTGCTGACGCATACCAATCCAACGAGCCCGAACACGCAAAGCGCCACACGCCAGCTACTCGACCCTGCGTTTACGGTTTCCATCCGGTCGGCAGTCCGATTCGCCGTACCGTCGTAAATGCCAAACACATGCTCGTTGTACTGACTGGCGGTCCAGTTGTGGTCAATTGCGTAGAACCCAAACATAATCATCGGCACCGCGAGAGTCGCGTACAGCCGCCAAGTAAACTTCGGTCGCACCTGCTGCTCTTCCAGCATGGCGTCGGACTGTTGATCAAGATCGTTCATTGAATGCCTCTCGCGGATGCATCTTTGCCATCGACCGCATTGTTCTTCGTGTCATTCGAATCCAGTTGCAGAATCAGCCGCAATAGCACCACTCCCGTGACGGTGGACACCGCGAGGCTGGCTCCTACGAGTGCGAGTGCCGCGCCTTCAAGTTGCCAAACGGGAATCAACACCCTCGCCAGTCCAACCGCTACAAGGAAGTACGCGACTTCTCCAAAGAAATAGCCGCGAGGTTTTCCCAGCGCTGCCAGTCCGTTTCCCCAGGCAATCGAAATACTCACGGCAAACATACTCAGGCAAAGATAAAAGACGACCAGTCCATTGCCCGCGTACGCTGCCCCAAAGAAGGAAAGCATCCTGTCGCCAAGAAAGAACATCGCCAGCGAGACCGAACCAAGGAGGGCGCTGAATACAACGACCGTTTCGAGCAGCGACCGAATGAGTGCCGGCTTGCCACCGGACTGAAAAGCCGCAATCGTCCGCGGGGCGAAAAGATTGTTGATCCCCATCACGAACATCAGGGCGAAACCAGCAAGTGTCGTGCAAACGGTAAATGTCCCCACGGCGGCTTCGTCCATCAACCACGCAACAATCCACGGAATCAGATAAAGGCCACTGATGCCGATGGAGCGCGCGGCAACCAGCCACTTTGAATATCCCCAACTCGTTTTCCAGTCGGATGAATATCGCGTCCGATCCATCCGGTACTTTTGAGGAGCAAGCCACAACCACGACACTGTCGGAACGAGACAAGCCAGCCCCAGCACGAGAATACATGACGAAATCGAAAGCACATTGAAGAAGTACAATGCTGCGATCCCGCCAATCTGCAGAACGCTGGTCGCACAGTCCACGGCGAGGCTAACGTCGTAACGAAAATGAGTCGAACAGACGGCTCGTACATGATCTCTCAGCAGCAGAAACGAACTCATGAGCCCAAACGTCAGCATGACGGGGCCCATCCCCGCTGGTTCGTTTGTGTAGTAGAAGAAAGCCGCCAGTCCCCATGCAACCAGTGTACAGCCGATGCCAAACATCCGCTGATGCATCACGCTGCTACCGAGCCACGTGGTCTTCTCCTGATCGGGACGGTGCGCGAATACCATGTACGGCGCCGACAACATTCTTTCCTGCGCGGTCCGCTGAAAACCAAAAATGGTCCAGCACAGTCCGAAGAGGCCCATTTCCGACTGAGAACACAACTTCGCAAGCAGAAACGTCGTCGCAAAATTTGTCGCACTCACGACGACTTGATCAAGCAACGCCAACGATCCTAAAGACGCAAGCCGGGCGAGGCCGCCCTGCCCTTTCGTATTTTGTTCAGCGCTCGCCGGCTCTGACGACCCTGCGAAAGGATTTTCGGCGTCGGAGGCGTCTGTCTCAGCGGGTAGTGAATTCACAGCCATCTAACCAACCAACCCGGACAGATCTGCGATTAACTGTTCCGTCGAATGCTGTTTTGCATAGCGACTTGCTTCCTGCTCTTCCATGACCGACGAGAGTTCGCAGGTTGCCAACTCGGTCAGCGCCGCTGCCATCGCCCGACTGTCGCCCGTATCAACGACCATTCCCAACTTGTGTTTTTCGGTGATCGCTCCCATCAATCCATAGTCAGAAGAAAGCACCGGCTTGCCGGCCACCGCCGCCCGAATCAGCGCGGAACTACTTCCCATGTGTCCCTGATAAGTCGCAAGAATCACGTCCGACAATCGATAGTAGTGCTGAACCGAACCGGTGATCCACTCGTCCTTGAGGATAATCTGGACGGAGAGTTTTTCCTGAAGCGAACCGACAAGCGCATGTATTTCAGCTCGATGCCCTTCGTTCAACCGACCAAGCAAAAGAATGCAAATCTTGCTGGCTGCCTCTTCCGGAATATGAACCAGGCATTCGAGAAGCTCCTGAATGCCCTTGCGGCGATCAAGCACACCCTGCAAACAGAAGATCCTTCTTCCCGGTTCGACGCCAAGGTCCCGGACAATTCGAGATTCATGCTGAATATCGCGAGCACCGCTATCGAACGAATCGGCGATGTGCCGAATTCGACAGACCGGCGAAAAATGTTCCTTGATGTAATCTGCAGCAATCTCATCCAGACAAAGAAGTGAACTCAGACCCGGCTGCTTTACAACTCGACGAAGCACGACTTCCTTGCGTTTTGCGCGTAGCCATTCTTTCCATGTCTGCGTGTAATTCGCAAGCTTGTGATAATGAAAAGTCGGGCGAAAGTAGATCGCCGAAAATGGACATGGTGGCTTTTTGCCAAGCAGCATCGGCAACTGGTAAAAGTCAAAATACATTACCAGACCGTGATCCGCTTCATATTCGCGAGCATACTTGCAGAAGAGCGGCCAGGCGTGGAAATAGCGGAGATAAGAAACCTTCTCCATCTTTGCCGACTCTTCGTCCGTAAGTGACACGATCGAGATTCGCTCCGGATCGAGCTCTGCGACTTGTTCCACCACATCGGCGTGCAAGCGAAAGAACTTTGGAGTCACCACGAAGCGCGCATCAACTCCTGCAGCCAGAAAAGTCCTTGCGTACAACAGCACATAGTCGGCATGATGCCCTTCGACTTCGACTTCGATAGCCAGCACCCGGGGACGAGAAGCCGGCGCGGCCTTCGAGTCAGCTGCTTTTGAAATTACAGTGTTCATTGCACGGGGGATTGCGCGATCTGAGTTTGAAGTAAACGCCAATCCATCGAATCAAATCAGCCGAAGCAGGCATCTTCGCCCGGCCAATCTGAAATTTTCCTGTTGCCTCGCAAGGCTTGACCGACCACTACAGCCAACGGTCGATCCATTTTGGCAGAGTTCGCCGGGCACGATTGAGAATCGAGCCGTAGACATCGACGTCCCAGTCGTTAAGGAGGCTCGTCGCGCGTCGTGCAAGATTTCGCCCGGTCTTTGAGGCGTCAACAACGATAACAACGCCATCCGTCAGCTTGGTTAGCAGGAATGATTGTGACGTATTTCGGACAGGCGGCAGATCAAAAATGATCACCTGATTCGACATACGAAGTTCGTGCATCAACCCGTTCGCAGTGTCAGGATTCACGCCACCAGGATTCACCGCGCTCCCGGCCGTCATCAGGCTCAATCCGGAAACACTGGTTTCTTCAATCGCCTCATCAACCGATACGCCGCGGTAGAGAACGTCGGCCAATCCGTATTTGGCTTTGGATTTGAAGTTCTTGTGCTGCCTTGCGCGGGCAAAGTTGCCATCGACCAGCAGGATGTTTCCAAACTGCATTTCAGCAGCCCGAACGGCAAGGCAACCTGCGATCGTGGATACACCAGTGTTCGGCTCAAGAGCCGCCACTCCGATGACAATCGTGGACAAACTGTTTTCGCTGCGAATCCGGTCCAGCCGCAAAAGGATTGCATCAATCCTGTCGTTGCCCATCTGATTGGCAGATGTTGACTTTTCGGACTTGTCGGCAGTCAGTGTTTTTTGAATCATGCTGGTAGCTTTCTATACAGGTATGCGCGAATGGCGACGTGCGTTGGGAAGCACCCCTAGCACTGGAACACCAAGGGCCTTGCGCGCCATATTTTGAGTCGTAATGCGATCATCAAACTGGGCACTCAGAAACGCGAGCGCAACCGAACCAGCCATCGCGAAGAGCAAGCCGCAAAGCACAACAAGCGGCTTGGAAGGAGCCACCGGTTTTTCCTGCAGTGTGGCATCCTGGGCGATATTGATACTCGAAATGCTGTTCGCCTGAAGTGCCTGGCCAACGCGGGCTTCTTCCAGGTTCTCTGCATACGTCATGTACTTCTTGTCGGCGACTTTGACGTCACGCTCCATTTGCTCGATCTTGATCGCATGCTTGTTCAAGTCACGGATCTGGGCCAACAAGTCGCGTTCCTGATTACTCAGTTTTTCGCGACTGGCCTTAAGTCCAGCGAGCTTGGCCTTGTTACTCGTGTAATCAAAGGTCAGCTTTTCGTGCACTGGATTGATGTCATTGACCTTCTCAACCTGATCGGTTCGCTGACTGGCAAGCTCCTGCTTGGCCTCGATAACCTGAGCCTGGAGTGACCTGACGGATGGATGAGATGACTTGAAGTTCGACTGGGCCTCTGCCAGCTTGAGCGTCAGATTGTACAAAGCCTGGCCCTGCAGATCCTCCGGCGAGTTTCGTTTGGTCGTCGCCGATCGCTCCAGCCGTTTTGGTCGTGACCTTAGCTGAGACATCAGGCTGCGGCCCATCGCGACGCCAGCGTTCATATCTTTTTCGTTATCCATCAATGACTGCCGAATACTTCCCAGTCGCGATTCCATAATCGCACGCTGGTCGTTGATCGACGCAACACCGAGGGCATTCTTTGCTTTACCCAAAGCGTTCGAGGCCGTTTCCAGCTCTTCGCGCAATCGGCTGCTTTGCTCGTCAAAAAAGGCAGTCGATCCGGTGGTCCGGTGCAATTCCGAATGTTTTGCCTTGTACTCGTCCACGATCCCGGCAACCACTGTCTGGGCAAGCTCCGGAGTATCCGCTTCGTAGATCACGGAAATGATTTCCGATTTTCGCTCTGCGTCTACGACGAGGCCCTTTTCAATGGAGATGACCGCTCGCTCCCGATCAGAAGCCGGATCGATGCTGCGGATCAGGTTCACTGCCGATCCAAGAACAGATTTGATCGCGTCGCCCACCGCAGTCTTTTTGGCTTCACCAACCGCAACGCTTCCCAGCACAACGTCAGGTGTCAATTCATCAACCGTGGCTTCGATAATCCCACGACTCATCAAGACGTCAATGGCGCTCTTGATTTCGGCATCGCGACCGGCCTGCTGCAGGGCAATCGTCTTGCCCGTTGTCGCCGTCGGATCGAGGCTCACACTTTCGTGGCCTCTTTGTAGAAAGATCTTTGCTTCCGACGAATACGATCGCGGCCAGAAGAGGATCACGAAAATCGTTGCCAGCAAGGACAACAACTGGAATAGCACAATCTTCCGTCGTGCTCTCCAAATTCGTTCGATCAAATCGCGAACGTTCAGTTCGAACATTTCATTCGAATTTTGAGTCATAGCTTACGTCTGTTCCCAAATTAAAAAACCAATGCCATGCCTGGCGGAATACTGCCAAAGTGACATTGCTTGAAGCAGATTGCCTGAACGACCAACGAAAACGCGGTCATTCAAACTGGTAATTGAACTATCAATGGTTTTGCAGCAGCGTCTGCCGCCTACAGATCTTTCCATTCTAACAATGGAAGCAGCCAGGGTGGTCGGTGAATTCAGGAATTGGGGGAGCATTTCTATGCCCTATCCCGGATGAATTGACGGTCATTTCGATCACCTAACAGCCGATCGACAGCAGCCAGAACAGTCAAAATGGCTACCCGGCGAGTCCGTCAATTGACCAGTCGCACCGGAATCGCAAGATGGTGGGAGGGCTGGGAGGATTACAACGATTTTAACGGCTGACGACGGCTTACAGCGGCTGACACACTAAAGGGCCGCGCCATAGTCCGGTCGCTCAGGCACACCGAGCATCATCAGGCGATTGAAATCATCGTTGTCATACTGGGGCGGCTCCGGCGGCCAAAATCGCTGATCGGCAACTGCATCGACAATTCGCTTTGCCTCTTTAATCGCCGACTCAAACTCAGCCTCTTTCCACGGAGCGATATCAAACTTTGCGTCCGCCGCCTTGCCTGGCAAAGTGATATAGCCAACCCTCGCGTTCTCCCAGCCACGCTGATTCCCGATAAAGCGATACAGCGGAAGCTGCAAATCCTTCCATTCGTCCCTCTTCTCGTTGTAGACATTCTTGGGCTGCTTGGCATTCTGCCCGGTCTTATAGTCGAGGATCGCATACTCGCGACCGCCGTCCTCCAGTTCGCGGTAGTCGATGCGGTCGATCGTCCCACTCAACCGGACGGCATTCGAAACGGTTTCGAGAACGACGTCGTTACATTTGGCTTCCGTGGCCAGGATTCTCCACCCGTCGGCTGCCCAGGCAGCTTGCGCGGCTGCAAATATTTCCAGGCGGCGTTTCATTTGCTGGATTTGTATCTCGACGGCAGGCAAGCGGGGACTGGCAAAGTCGCCGGTCAGTTGCATGTCCAACTCACGCATCAGTGCCGCCATAATCTCGTCGCTATCGGTCGAGTCTTTTGAATCGCCTTGCCCAAACGCTTCCACCACTTCATGCACCAGGTTGCCAAGCGTCATTGGCCTGAGCTCAGTCACCTTTTCGCTCAGGTCATTAAGCTTCAGAATCCGCTTGAGCCAGTATCGGTAGGGACAGGAGAGATACTGCGCAAAGCTGGTGATCGACATCGGAGCCAACGGTCGGTTCACCAGTTTGACGGGTCGAAGATACTCGAATCCAAATTGGGGCGAGTCAATTTTGGAGTCATTTTGAGATTTGTCGTGGGATTCGGATTCAGTGTTCGATTCAGGTTCCGCGTTCGACGCGGGTTCGTTTGCGCGTTTTGCGCGGTCGCAGGCTAAAGCCTGTACTCCAACTTGCTCGGTCATGCCCAATAGCCAGCGCCAGCGGGCGCTAATCTTTTCTTTGCTGCCGGTGAACAACAGGCGACTGGGAATAAGCGGATCACCTTTCTCGTTAAATTTCCCGACAACCACATGACAAATGCGATCCGATTCGACGATCGTCGCGAGCGCGTGCGCTTCGCGGGCGAACCGGTGATCGTTGTCTTCGATATTCAGATGCTGTCGAAACGAATTGGGTAGAAACAGGTCACCGCGAGTCGAACCAGGCACGATTCCCTCATTCATGCCCGTGATCACGAGTAATTCCGCATCGTCGAGCGGCAACTCAAGCCAACCAAGAATCTCGATCGCATCGGGATCTGCGGGCTCAGCGATACTCCCGTTTTCTACGAACTCGAGCGCGAGTTCGAGGGCTTCGTCGCCCGTCATTTCCTCCGAAATATCATCCGGTAGCGCCAGTTGTTCCGTAAACAAGTCGCGAAATTCCTTCGCGGAAGCCGCCAGCATTCGATCTTCTGGCTTGTTCGTGTCCCAGGTGCGATGCCCATAAACCTCCGAAATAACAACCGAAATCTGTTCAGTCCACGCCCGTAGAGATTTCGTCTCGGTCCTGTCTTTCCGAAAAAGTCGCCGAAGATCCGCCAGACTTCCCCACGCGGCCATCAGCATCTTGGGCTGCCTTTCGCCCAGCCACTTCCCGTTCTTGCCTGGTAGTTTCGCCGGCGCATACTCCATCAGGTACTTGTCCAGCTGTTCCAGATAGCCACCACCTAAACCTTTCTCGCCCAGCCAGTTTTCGATATCTGGATGCCGCAACAGGCTCGCGACCGATTCGATACTGTCACGCGCTACAAACTCGCGAAACGAGTCGAGCATGCGGAACATGCCACTTTCCTGGATGCCCCGGCCGACTCCCCAACGTCCTCGAACGCCGTAACTGTCGAGGGCTCGCTGCACCGGCGCGATCACCCGCTCATCGGCACAGCCGAGTGTAATCCTGTCGCTTGGCCAGGCTCCATCCGCCTTTGCCAGTCGCCGGACAACGCATCGCGCCTGATCAACAAAGTCACCAGCGAACTCGATTTGATCATGCGCGATGTTGATCTCGGCGGCTTTCCAGGCAGCGGCCAAAACACATCCATCCGTATCGAAGCGTTCACTCCAGCTTTCTGGTGCATGAACGAGCGCAGTCACCAAATCGGCCGTGATGGCGGAATCGGTGGCTTCTGCAAAATCCACGGCCTGATTCAACATCAATCGCGATGTCTTGGTCAAATCTGCCGTCGCAACAAGCACGATCTTCCGGTCGCTGCGGCATTCATGTTTGTCAATCGCGACTTGCCTTGCCGTTTGACGATCCCAAAGTTCGCGCTCACGAATCAGCTCGCGGTACCGCGTCTGAATCGCTGCAAGACTTTCCCAACGCAGCTTCTCCTGACGTGGCATGCCGGAAAGTGCTTTTGCCTTTTTTGCGACATCGGAAAACAGCAGGGCCTCGCCCGCGAGCTCGCGATAAGTCGCCATAATAATCCGGCCGAGCGCGAGCCATTCGCTTTGTGTCCAACCATTGCCACCGCCCTTGGAAGCTTCCGGCGGAATTCGCGGAAACACGTCGGCTCGGGTTTTCGCATCCATGGTGCGAATCGCTTTGGCCCACGTAAGTTGCTGCACCCATTCCGAAGCAAACGGGAATCGTGGCGAGTACAACAGCTCCGGCACTCGCCCTTCCGTCGTAATCTCCGGTGGCAGATAGAGGCAGTCACGATCTTTCGCCCACAGGCAAAGCAATTCGTTCAGTCGACGGCCGGCTCGAGCCCCCGGAGTCACCAGAATCACGTCCGTCAGGTCCAGCGTTTTGCGGGCACCGGCGGCTGCGGAGCGGAGAAAACGATTCCCGAGGTACTCCGCCGCCGTATGAAGTGCGGGTCGCTCAAGTCCGAGGAAGTGGCGCGAAAAGGCCATGCGAAAATCGTCAGGGGTGTCGTGCGTGGTGATTCAGGCTGTGGTGTGCGTCGCCGCAGGATTCGCGAATTGTAACACGGGCCTCCGAGCCCGTGGGGCGTGACGTTCTGCCAACTCGGGATCGGGATCGATCAGAGTCCCGTGCTACGGAAGCGTAACAACGCTCGAACAACCTCTAATTTTCGCTCGTTAGTGGCGCATCCAGCTTTCGTAAACAATGAAACCAGATATGCCCGAACCCTGCTACCATCGCGACGAACGAAATGCCGGCTGGCACCCATTTTTGAAAAATCACATAGCCGATACAGAACATTCCGCCCCACACGAAGAACAAACCGGCCCCGAAATTCAGGATGAACCCCTTCGCGACTGGAGCCATCGTGACCGGCACCTGTTCGGCGATTCCGCCCCACCAACCGCCCGGCTGAACGCGGGAATAGAAATTGAGCAGCGTTTCTTCCGGCTCGGGTCGCGTCGCAAAAGTCGCAACTAACCAGGCAACGATGGAACAAGCTACGATCACAAGTAGCTGAAGGTGAAATGGAAATGCGATTCCAAACAGCTCTGGATCATTGGCAAACAACTCATACTCGCCGCCGACCGTTCTCGTTTGCATTGCTGCCAGGACCTCAAAGCCGAGCGTGACAATCACCGATGTCGCGAGTGCGGCAATCTCGGTCCATGCGTTGATTCGCCACCAGAACCAGCGAAGAATCAGAACCAGCCCAATGCCGCCTCCCATCGCCATCACAAACTTCCACGCCTTTTCAATACTTCCCATATATGTTGAGAGGATCGCCGCGGTAACCATCAGCCCGACCGTTGCCATTTTCCCGACACTTACGTAATGCCCATCCGACTTGTCCGGAGCCATAAACCGGCGATAAATATCGTGGACGAGGTACGAAGAACCCCAGTTGAGATGGGTGTCGATCGTGGACATAAACGCGGCCAGAAAGCTGACAATCAGCAAGCCACGCATACCGCTGCCAAGCACTTCTTTCATCACGAGTGGATAGCCGGCTTGCTCGCCCATACTGTCGGCTCGCAAGTCCGGAAAAAGCACCATCGAAACCAGCGCCACCACTACCCATGGCCAGGTCCTGATGGCGAGAAGTGCAAAGTTGTACCAGAGGTTCGCGCCGAGGGCGTGCCGCTCGTCCTTCGCAGCCATCGTGCGCTGGATCAGATACCCACCGCCGTCCGTCGCATGATTTGACCACCACATGACCGTCATCAGAACCAGGAAGTTGAAAAACGGAGTGTTCCAGAATTCCTTCGACCCAATCTTTACATCGGGAGTCGGCCTTGGCACGAAACTGATAACCTCCGCCGCGTTTTTCGGCATCTGAGCCACCCGGGCCTGCAGGCTGAGCAATTCGGGCGACGGCGTCTCCGCTGAGCTTTCCTGCTTTTGCAATTCCGCGAGTTCATCGCTGAGAACCTGATGCTGACTGACGACGGATTCGTCGAGCTTGCTCATCATGCTGTCCATGCCACCAACATGGCCCACCGCGATGACCGCCAACGCCACCGAACCAATCATTGCGATAACAAATTGCACAACATCGGTCACAACGACTCCCCAAAAACCGCTCAACCACGAATACGTAACGGCGATGACCACCAGTCCCGTAACCATATAGCCCTCGGAGATCGGGCTATTGTCACCCAGTAAAACGCCGAGCACGGACGACATCGCACCGATCACCCAGCCCATGACGATGAAGTTGAAGAGCAGCGCAAAATAGCCCGCCTTGAAGAATCGCAAGAACGCCGCCGGCTTGCCAGAATAGCGCAACTCGAGAAGCTCATTCTCCGTCAGCACGTTGGCTCGTCGCCACAGCCGCGAAAAAAGAAAAACCGACAACATGCCGTACAGCAACATGTTCCACCAGAACCAGTTTTCCCAAAGCCCTTTGACTCGAGTCAGCTCCGTAACCGCGAGTGGCGTATCGGCCGCAAAGGTTGTGGCGACCATCGACGTGCCAAGCACCCACCACGGCAGCGAACGGCCCGCGAGATAATATTGCTCCGGATCTTTACCGGCTCGACGCGAATAATAAATCCCGACTCCAAGCGCGAATGCGAGGTAGCCGACGATGATCGCCCAATCAAGCGGTGAGAGCTGCACAATAAATTCTCGCAGAAACTGGATAAGTCGTCTGAACGAAGGCCATCCAGTTTAGCGACTTCACAAGCGCAAGATACCGACGGCGAATCGATTCGCCACACCGATTTCGCCACACCATTTCACGACACCGGTCGCAATACGACGAGGCGGTGATCTTGATTAGCCGTTTTGGCGTTAGCCACGGTTCGAATCGCCATCTAAGGATCGTTCGATCCATTAGTGTCGAATCTCCGTTCATGACGACACAATTGACGGCCTATGGCCGTCTTCCCCGCGCAGGCGGGGACCCACCAGAAGCGTATGAACGCCCAATGTCTTTTCCCTGCATCAAAAAGCCAATCCGATTCAATGGATTCCCGCCTGCGCGGGAAAGACGAAGGAAGATCAGGCAGTAATTTCTTGAACGATCCTAACTGCAAGAACCGCAATTAAGGCGAGCCTATGCCTGCGGAGGCGGTCCGCCGGGCCCACTTTGTCCGCCGCCCTCCTGGAATCGCGCATAATTCGTCTTCATGGCGTTATGCAGTTGCGGCACATGCGGTGTCGAAACGAAGATGCGCCTCGAGACGGCCGCATGCGGATAAAAATGAGTCACAAAATCGAAACCGAATTCAGCCGGCGAATGGCGAATGATGACTCCGTCTGCATAGTGGCCCGGTAGCTCTTCATCAGGAATTTTCAGGTTGTCATAAATTTCCTGAACGCTTGGCCGACGCGGCGGTTTCGGCGGCTTTGGCATTTGCGGTATGGGACCGAACTTCTTCTCGTACAGCGAAATGTTCTGCTCCAGGGCTGCGATGAACCTTGGCATGACGGCATGCGGCAGGATCACGCGACTGACAAGATTCGCTGGCACTCCCATCTGCTGAACAAAATCGAGAACGAACGAGTGCTGTCCCGTCATCACGATCGCACCGGTGCTGAACACACCGCTGCCGATCGAACCAGGAACCCGAGCCGTATTGCCAGGAACCTGCACCTGCTGCATATCGGCCGGCGCCTCACCGTCGGGAACGGGTGGGTCGCGGAATTCGTCCTCGGGTGGAAGCCCGTCTTGATCGTCGTTCGTCATCTTCTCTGCCTCTTTTCCGGTCCTGCACGCGGGCTTAAAATTTCGACCATGCGAGCCGCTATCCTAACAGGCGAACTAACCTTCTGACGAGTACGGGGATATTGATCATGAAACAGATGAAGAACGCAACCGTTTGCACTGTCGCAGTCTTGCTTGCCTTGATGACATCGTTCCCGGCGACTGCTTTCGAATCACCGGCGCCGCCCGAAAAGCTGGCCGACGGCGAGATCGCCAAGCTGCAACCATATATCGGCAACTGGGAGATCAATTCCAAGTGGGCCAATGGTCAGGCACTATGGGCTCGCAACGAATACCGCATCGGCATGAGCGGAAAGTTTGTCGAAGCCAACACCTATGCCAAAGATGGTGACGGCAAGCCATACCACCGCTACAAGACAATCTTTACCTATGACGAAGCCAAAAAGAAGTTCGTCAGCTACGGTTTCACGTCGGAAGGCAAAGTGCAGGTCGTGGAAAATAATGTGGAAATAGTCGACGGAAAGATCGCCTTAACGAGCAGTTGGGCGATGGGTGAATCGGAAGTCAAGCAAACGGTAAAGCTCGTAAGCGATGAAGAATATACCTGGAATGTCTGGACACGCCCCAAAGATGGCGACGCGGAATGGAAACCGGCGATGGAAGGAACGTGGAAACGAACAGAGTAGGAGCTATTTCAAAGCTGTTCGTAGTACCGGCTTTAGCCCAATAATGCTCAATTGAGCGAAGCTCGTTGGCGAGCCGGCTGCGTCAGCTGCCGGGTGCTCAGGGCGGTCCGAATACTCCTTGCCGGTACCTTGGCGCGACCGGCTGAAAGCTTGCACGCTGATTACAAATTCACCAGCCATCAGCGATGAACCACTGCATGGTAACGATTTCGAACGGGCAACTCAGGTCGACCTGGTCTACAACGCAGCGATCATCGAGCCACAACACCCGGTAGCTGATGCAGCCGGCTCGCCTGAAACCGATTGAGCAGTATTGGGCTAAAGGGCCTAACGGTACTACAAACTTCCGGATTCAGGTTTTGAAATAGCTTCCAATTGGCCCACCGTGCGTTTCGGCGCCTATGGCTCACGCGCCGTGAGAACTTTTGGTTGGCCGGCGTTCATCCACTCTTCCCAATCAACGCCAGTCGACGAATCTGGAACCTGAAAGACCACCGATTCAAGCGTGACCAGTCCGTCCGTTAATTCGACAACTATCGCTGCTGACGCCAGAATGCCGCCAGCCATTTCTGGTTCCGTGGGCCAATCGGCTGGTGGCTTCCAGGCCATAAAGTCAGCAAACACGAGATCGACAAACAGCTTCTTCGATTCGACCTCCAGATCAGCGACTTTTAACTCGACATTGAAAATGTCCGAACGGGCGGTGTGTACGATTGATTGACGATCAGCATCGCCTGAGCTTCCGTACCATTCCGCTGAGAGCAGGACATCCGGTCCACACCTCACAACGACCGGCGCGAAATCGTTGTCGACAAGTTTTTTCGGATCGGTTCCGCCATATCGCTCGATTCGCTCCTCACCGTACGCACGCAACAGATAGGGCAAATTTGGCCACAGCCATTCCCGATCCTTGTCCCAGACGTGAACGCTCGACATCCATTCGTACTGGGGAAACTCCATAAGCTCGTTCCACTTCTGACGATCAGATTCAGAGGAAGGTCGCTCGAGCAGCACCGCGATTCGAAGCTCACGCCCCTCGATCGCCGTAAGAAGCTTGCCATTCAACAACGGCGCCAGCCTGTGCTTTGGCGAGTCGGGTGACCTTGGCGGCCAATGAACGCGAAACGGATGCTCAGACCAATCTTGATCTGAGAAGTTCACCGCATGCATATTCTTCGCGGAATCCGGACGCGCAGTTGTAGACTTCTCGGTATCGCAGCCGGAAAAAGCCGCGCAACAAATTGCCAAGAGGATCTTTTGCGGCGCCATGCTTCCTATCCTGTTTGAGAACACACATGGGCGATCGCCCTGCATCATCAAAGTAACCGATTGACCGATATTTCGGAGGAAATAGCCTACGACTTGGCGACGCTCGCAGCGATATTCCTCAGCAACCAGATTGCCCAACCGCCCCCGTTGTGCAGTATTGAGACCGAATCCAACCGATCAGGCCTCAGCAGGGCTGGCGATTCCCCGACTCGTTTGATACCTTCGCACGATCACCACAGATCCTGATTTTGCGACTATTTCCACACGAAAACCGATGAAACAAGCAATCGCTGGCGTTGCTCCGACTCAATTCGACGAAGTCACCGTGATGACGGTGTGGCCATCCAATGCCGCATTCGGCTTGGGACGCCTTTTAGGCTCGCTTTATTCGATCAATGCCGGATTCTATATTTTCCGAATTGGTCATCTGGTCGCGTTGGCTTCGATTCCAGTCGCCGCTGCCCTGTTTTTCTACCGATTGGCACCGTTTGTTGGCACGCGTTACCGCGTAACCAACCGACGAGTCATCGTCGAAAGAGGCATCAAGGGCAAAGAAGAAAAGTCTGTCGAACTGGACCGTTTTGACGAAATCGAAGTCGTCGTCCGGTCCGGTCAGGCCTGGTATTCGGCTGGTGATCTGATTTTCCGAAATGGCGAAACGGAAACATTCCGGCTGGAAGGCGTTTCACGTCCTGAGTCATTTCGCCAGGTCTGCATGAAAGCACGCAACGGTTTCGTTGGTGTTCAGGACGCGCTGAAAAGACAGCTCGTCACTGCTTAGGCGAGCTCCCGGCGCGAACCTCCTCTGGTGCTTCGCGTCCTTCATCTGTCGCCGGTTTGAGTGAATCGCTTTCGATTCGTAATGTAGAACAATTGTCCCAATTGTTTACTCAATCGTAACCGTTCACGGATATTGACGTTTCCTCAAGTTCGAGAGGGTCAGGCACAAATTTTCGGCGTTTGTCCGCAAAGCGAAATAAGTCAGTTTGCCGCCGAAAAATTGAGCCAGACCCTTGCCCGCGTGAACGGTTACACTCAATCGCTGGCTTTGCCAGTGAAACAGTTGAGGACAACTGTTCTACAATCCGCAACTTCGTTGCTGGGGTATTCCTCCCAGCGAGCGAATATTTCATTCCCGATTTCCTTCCTGAGGGCGTAGCTTTGATTGCCTCCATTGACATTCCGATGGCTACACCAGCACTCCGCTAATTGCGTTGAGTCGTCTTTTGCTTCCCTTGTTCAAATTGGGTACGCAGCGACTTCCCCGTTCTTCGAATGGAATGCTGGCTTGGCCAATTCTTGCCAGTTTCATTCCACGCGCATGCCTGCGCGCTTATTCGGGAATAACAGATGTCAATTTCAAGACGTATCCGCGAGCAGATGCTCGCACTTTGCGGTTCTATCGGGGAAGAAGACGGTCTCAACCACAGAGACGCCAAAAAGTTGACTGGAGATTCCTCCAGTCGTAACCAACCAGGCGATCAACATCGCCAACTACGACTTTGCAAACAGATTGCAAACACGCTTTCACAATTCGTCAATGAGTTACCACTGGCGGCCGACGTCCGCGTTGCTGACGTCGTGCCAGGCCAACAGATGTCGTACGTCGTTGTCCGGATCTGCTGCATCGGAGAACTTGACGCGAATTCAAAGAAAGCCGTTGTGCATGAGCTTGGCGAGGTCGAAGGCTGGCTGCGCGCCGAAGTGGCGCGTACGATTACCCGAAAGCGGGTCCCACGACTGAGGTTTGAAGTCGTTCCTCAAGCCGGCGAAAACAACGCCAAAGTGGAGGCGAACGATGAATAAGATCAGCTCGTGGACTTGCGAACCGTTGCCACTCAACGTCACCAGACGCATCGAGCGGATGGCGGCGGATGATGATGTTGTCCGCATGGCAATCATGCCCGACGTTCACCTCGCTGCCGACTACTGCGTCGGCACCGTGGTGGCGACGAAATCGCGAATTTTTCCGCACGCGATCGGTGGAGACATTGGTTGCGGCATGCTGGCGATTCGCGCAAACGCAGATGCCAGCCTGATCGACGATCAGTCGGGCGAAACGCTTCTGGCGATGCTACGACGCTTTGTGCCGACGAATCGCCATTCTCGCGAGACGGCGGTCGATTCGTTACCTGCCACGCTTCGCAACCGGACATTAAGCGACTTTCGACTGGAAAAAATGATCCAGCGGGATGGTCGCGTCCAGTTGGGCACGCTTGGTCGCGGCAACCATTTTCTGGAATTCCAGCGGGATGAAGTCGGCGCTCTCTGGCTCATGCTCCACACCGGTTCGCGAGCCATGGGGCAGGCGATCAACGCGACGCATTTGGCGTTGGCTGAAAAGGATGGCGGATTTCCATTCTTCGAAGATGACTCTGATCGCGGGCAGAATTACTGGAACGATGTCGCGTGGGCGGCGGAGTACGCGAGACAAAATCGCCGCGCAATACTCAAGGTCGTTGAGACGATTTTTGATGCAATGTTTGGGGTCGAATTTGATGATGGCTCGCTAATCGAAACGGACCACAATCACCTTCGACGCGAAATCGTTGATGGCACTTCCGTCTGGGTGCATCGTAAAGGAGCTCAGTCGGCGGAAGACGGCTTGCCGGCGATTGTTCCTGGTTCGATGGGCACTGCCAGCTACCACGTCGAAGGGCGAGGCTGCACCGCCGCACTGAATTCCAGCTCGCATGGAGCCGGCCGTCGGCTCACTCGAACAGCAGCGAGGTCGCAGACGACGACGCGGGAAGTGCGTCGCCAGCTTCGTGACGTTATCTTCGACCAGCGACTGGAGCGAGCCATGCGGGAAGAGGTACCTTCTGCGTATTGGGATATTCGACGCGTCATGAAGGCGCAAAAAGAACTCGTAAAAATCACGCGAAAGCTAACGCCGCTGCTGTCCTATAAAGGTGCGTGACCTTGCGTCACCGCGATGCACCCCAAACGGCGGATAACCAAAACGGCGCACAAAGAAAGCCGGAGAGCTGACTCTCCGGCTTTCTTCTGAATTTACTTTTGGCGAAAGTTGCTACTATCCCTCGGTAGCCACTGACCAGCCGGCAACGTGCTGATTCGATGAACCGATCTCTTCAAGTTTGGATGCGAGGTCAGGGACCTTATCGAGATCAACATTAAATTTGCAGATGCGGGCAGATGTGTCAGTATCGACGACTTCGATGGTGTCGATTTTCGCGAGGGCGCTTCGCACGGAAGCAGCGCAACTGCCTCAGTGCATGCCCGGCATTTTCAGCGAAACGAGCTGAACACCACTGCCTTCAATATTGATGTTACGACTTGGTGCTTCTGCTGGTGTTTCAGCGACATCGACGCTGTTCTCAGCCGCACAACCCATGAATGTCAAAAGCGACATTCCGAGCAGGAAATTTAAAACGAAACGCATCCAATTTCTCCCTGATCTCAAGTTTTAGAGGAAAGTAAAAAAGTTAGCCTTCTCGCGGCTCACGGATCGAAGCCGTCGCCGTACACTTCGCGACCGCACCTTTTCCAAGATCCGTCGCGATATTGATTTTCATGGCAAGCGTGCCTGGCTCTTCGCCGGCAGTGAACGTGACCGGAATCATGTGCAGTTTTTTTGCACCCGCCGGATTCTTGAATGACAGGCAATCACCATCGCAGCTGACATCCGTCACCGAGAATGGACGCTTGGACCGGACCACCAGCTGTTTGGTGATTTTTTGCCCCGGCTTCAGCGAGCCAAGAGCCAGCGTCTCGGGACTGACTGTCACACTGGACAGCACACGACCTTGCATCGTGACCGGTATTTTCTTCAGCCGCTTGTCATTGGTTACCAGAAAGATCTGGTCCATCAGGTATCCCGTCGGTGCGTCGCCAGACAATTGCACCTGCATTTTGTACGCGATCCGCCCTTTGCCGTCTGCCATCAAGTCGCGTCGAGTTTCGCGAACCCGTACGGCGACATTGTCCGGCGACTCGACACCGATAATCTTCCAGTCTTTGCGACCGGCGTATTTGATATTTAGCACCTTGGCGACAGGTGTACCCGCGTCGACTTCACCGACGTCTACGCTGCCAGGGTCGAGCACGACATCGCTGCGGATATAACCCGCCACGGTCAGCTGCACCTCAGCCGGATACGGTCGATCAATGACGACGGTAATCGTGGCTTTCTTTTTTCCGATGTGCGTTCGCGAATTGAATTTCGCGCGGATGATTCCCTTTTCCCAAGTCTTCAACGTGTCGTTGATGATGACCGGCGTCGTGCAGCCGCAACTGCTACGAACACTCGCGATATGGACATCTTCCTTGTAGAGATTCTGAAGAACGAAATCGAATTCCGCTTTTCCGCCTCTGGCGACCGTACCGAAATCGTGCTCGACATTCCCATCAAACATCTTCTTCGCCCATTCCTTGCCCGAGCAGGGAACAGCCGCAAAGGCGGAAAACATCAAGAACAATAAAATGCGACGATTCAACGCATACCTCCAACAACAAGAAGTGCCCGCCCCGGCTGGCACAACCAAAGCCGCTCACTCGAGCCGACCGAATATCCCAGGCGATGATCTCGCCATAGGGCGATTATCGGCTATTTGACAAGATTCCTGCTATCGTTGTAGTGGTCATTTTGGGTGTCAGCTACACCAGAGGCCAATGGAATTCCTCAGATCGGCCATTTCAGTCGATTTTTGGTCAAAAAACCCCATTTTGGGGTCACTTCCGACCTCGCCTAACCGATCCATCTCGGACTTTCGAATTATTCGCTGGTGTCGACGTTACGGCCATGGCGATATTCGCTGGAAAGCCGCATGGTCAGAGCATTTACAGCTTGAGGCAGCTTCCGTTATATTGCGGGATTCGATGAGCCGCGGGGAGCGTTCCGGCGGCTTGGATTTGCTTTTATCGATTGGGATCGTTTCGTACGCGGTACGCAGCGACATCATCGGTGGGGTGAAGCACAGCTAGCGGTACAGGCCAGCCTTTCATGTTTGACAGTTTGCAGGATGGACTCCAGTCAGCCTTAAAAACGCTGCGCGGCAAAGGAAAGCTGACCGAAGGCAACATGCGGGACGGTTTGGCGCTCGTCGAGCAATCGATGATCGAAGCCGACGTCAGCTACCCGGTTGTGCAATCGTTCATGGCGAGCGTAACGGAGCAGGCGCTCGGCAACAAAGTCCTGAACGCCCTTGATCCAAGTGAGCAGTTGATCGGCATTGTGCACGAGCAACTGGTCAATATCATGGGCCCGGTTGATCCGTCACTTAACCTTCGCGAAGGCGTGACGATCATTATGCTTTGCGGACTGCAGGGCTCAGGAAAAACAACAACGTGCGGCAAGCTGGCTCGACTTCTTCAGCAGGAAGGTCGCAAGCCAATGTTGGCCGCCGCCGACTTGCAACGTCCGGCGGCGATCGACCAGCTACACGTGATTGGGGACCAGCTTGGCGTTCCGGTTTATTCGGACAAGAGCTGTCAGGACCCGGTCAAGGTATGTGCAGACGCCGTTGCAAAAGCGCGTGACGAGAAGGCACAGGTGCTTATTCTCGATACCGCAGGCCGGCTGGCCATCGACGAAGAGTTGATGGAGCAGCTGAAACAGGTGGACCGGAAAGTCCAACCGCACCAGGTTTATCTGGTCGTGGACGGAATGACTGGTCAGGATGCCGTGAACAGTGCCGATGCCTTTAACAAGGCGTTGGAACTCGACGGCGTCATTATGACCAAACTCGATGGTGACGCCCGCGGCGGCGCCGTCCTGTCGGTCAAACAGGTGACTGGCGTACCGATCAAATTTATCGGTACGGGCGAAAAACTGAATGCGTTAGAACCGTTTCGGCCAGAGGGTATGGCTGGGCGAATTCTGGGTATGGGCGACGTGGTGGAGATGTTCCGCACGGCGCAGACGGAATTCGATCAGGCCCAGATTGCCAAGACGGAAGAGCGGCTGAAGAAGGGCGAGTTCACTCTCGACGACTTCCGCTCACAAATGGCTCAACTTGCCAAACCCGGATTGATGCAGAAGCTCATGGGGCTCATGCCGGGAATGGGCGAATTGAACAAGATGATGCAGGGGGCTGATACCGAAAATGAGATGAAACGTCTCTTCGGTATCATCGACTCGATGACGAAAAAAGAGCGGGAAGATCCGAACGTGATCGACGGCAGTCGTCGTCAGCGAATTGCAGCGGGATCGGGGGTTCAACCGCAAGAAGTGAATGACCTCGTCAAACAGTTCGACGCGATGGCTTCGGTCATGAAGTCGATGGCTGGCAAAGGCGCCGGTGACAGGATGAAAATGGTCAAGCAACTCCAGCAGGGAGGCATGCTTGATCCGGGTGGATCACTCAAGAAACAGAAAAAATCGACTGGCAAACGGCTCACACCAAAAGAACGAGCCAAAATGAAAAAAGAACGTGAAAAACTGCTTCGCCGAAAGCGACGCGAAAAACGGGATGGATCGGACCCGGACAAAAACGATCCGACAAAAGAATAAACTTAACATGACGGCTGATTCGGGACGGACCGAAGCACGCAATTAAAACACAGCAAACAATCGGAGGACCAACGTTGGCTGTAAAAATCAGAATGAAAAAGATGGGGCGGAAACATCGACCCTTTTTCCGCATTTGTGCGGCAGACACTCGTTCACCTCGTGACGGTAAGGTCATCGAGGAATTGGGAACTTACGACCCAATGGTGAAAGAGACGGATGCACGTGCGCAACTGAAGACAGAGCGAATTGACTATTGGCTGAGCGTCGGTGCACAACCTTCGCAAGCCGTCAGTACTCTGATCAAGAAGTACGGCACGAATGGAACGCATCTTGAGGCTCAGCAAGAAGCCATGGCTCGCTTGCAGATCAAGCCACAAGCTCCGGCTGCGGTAGCGATCGCTTTGCCTGAAAAGGAAGAAGCTGCTCCGGCTGCAGAGGACGCACCAGCGGCGGATGCACCTGCTGACGACGCGGCCAAAGCCGAAGCGCCAGCGGAAGAAAAAACCGAAGAGGCAGCACCAGCTGAAGAAGCCAAGGCTGAAGAGCCGAAAGCAGAAGCAGCTCCTGCCGAAGAGAAAAAAGAAGAATAGTTGTTGGCTCGTAAACCGTAGCCTGATCGCATCACCATGCGTTTTGACATTGTCACCCTGTTTCCCCAGATGTTTCCGGGGTACCTCAGCCAAAGCCTTTTGAACAAGGCGATTGAGGAAGGGCTCGTCAATGTCCAGGTTCACGACTTGCGAGACTGGTCGACAGACAAACACAAAATGGTCGATGATCGACCTTTTGGCGGCGGGCCCGGGATGGTCCTCAAAGTCGAACCGGTAGTCGATTGTGTCGAGTCACTAAGGGCTCGGGAGGAAGCGACTCCGGATCACCTGATCCTGCTCTCGCCGCAAGGTCGCAAACTCGACCAGCACGTGATTGAGGAATTGGCGTCCAAACAGCAAGTCACCTTGCTCTGCGGTCGCTACGAGGGGTTTGACCAGCGTGTTATAGATCTCCTCGAACCGGACGAGATTTCCATTGGAGATTTTGTCCTGAATGGTGGCGAAGTGGCGGCCATGGTCGTCATCGACGCGGTCATTCGACTGATACCGGGTGTGCTCGGAGACGAGCGCAGCCACCATGAGGATTCGTTTTCGACTGGAAACCGGATGCTCGAGCATGCACACTACACCAGACCAAGAGAATATCGAGGCCTGGGAGTTCCTGAGGTGCTGCTCAGTGGCGACCACGGAAAAATCGCTGAATGGCGACAGGCCGAAAGCCTGAAAAAGACAAAACAACGCCGAGCCGATTTGCTGGGCGACGAACATAAGAACAAACCAACAGATTAGTTCATAAGGAAACTGACCATGAGCCACAAAATCATGGAACTCGTCGAGAAGAGCAGCCTGAAGGAAGAGGCTCCTGAATTCGAAGTCGGCGATACCGTAGATGTACACACCAAGATCCTCGAAGGCGAAAAAGAACGCATTCAGGTTTTTAACGGTACGGTCATTGCCCGTAGCGGAGCCGGAACTCGCGAGATGTTCACCGTTCGACGAATTGTGGCTGGCGAAGGTGTGGAGCGAAAGTTCCCTTTGCACTCACCACGTATCGAGAAGGTTGAAGTCAAACGACGCAGTGTTGTTCGTCGAGCCAAACTTTACTTCCTGCGTGACCGCATCGGAAAGGCGACTCGACTGAAAGAGCGCCGCTTGCCTCGCAATTAGACTGCAGGAAACACTCGTTCGGGTGGCGCAGAAACCAGAATACTCAAAAGCCTACTGACGCAGGTCAGTGGGCTTTTCTTGTGGAAATTTCCTCACGCGGGAACTCTGTGATCCGCCCGGGCCTTGGGCGGATAACGTGTGAAATGGCCGGGCGGCGACGACTCAATGCATAACGTGGATTGCGTATGGATTGCGCATAAAAAGACGAGTCGAAGAGGGAATCTTCGACTCGCTGCATGGTTTCAGACTGAGAGAATCAGTCGACTACTTGCGGCGTCGCAATCCGAGAGCAACAAGTCCCACTAGGACGAGCGAGAGGCTCGATGGCTCAGGAACGATAGAAGCTACTCCGGGTCCGGAAACTGTTGTCTTTAGCGAAGCCAGGTCCGTTACCCCTGCGTTCGCACCGAAAGTCGTCGAAACAAGGTAATAGGACTGACCTGCGACCAATGAAACGCCTTCGATATTTGATCCGTCGAGGATACTTCCCGTTCCCGGATCGAAATCGTCATCCGACGCAATGTTTGTCGAATCGTCTTCGGCGAATGGCTCGTCGAACAGGTAGAGGAAGCCGTCGAAGCCATCCCATTCTGAAAGAATGCTATAGACACCATCGGTATCAACAGTGAATTCCTGAACACCATAAGGGTGATCGGCGCCACCACCAGCGGCACGGTCGTAGAAACCAGCATCGAGAAGGACTGGGCCAAAACAGGAAATTGTTGGAGCTCCAGAGAGCGAAAGCGTTAGATCCCAGTCGGATACCGTTGCGGTCGCATCAAACGTGTCAATCGACAGATAATAAGTGCCGGCTGCAATCGTCAGTGCGTTTCCGAGCTCACCGTCACCGGCATCGAGGAAGTCGGATTGAATTCCGCCGGAGGCAGCAGTTACGCCATTGGCGTCAACAAAGGTATCAAGAGAATTCAAAAGGAAAAAGTCCGGGTCGCCGCCGACGCCGTTGCGAGTCAGCTGGTAGGTGAATTCTTCGGCGGTTGTGAATTGGTAAACATAATCTTCACCCCACACTTGAGCGGCGTTCGAGATTCCATCGTAGTAAGTGGCTTCATTTCCCGCTCCGGCGGTTGTGCCAGACAGGTTCACGGAACCGATCCCCAGAGTGCCGAGGTCCTCATTAACGATCAGTTGTGCATTGGCGTTGGCTACCATGCATGCCATGGTGACAAGAAGCGCGATTCGACGAGTCATTAGTTCTCTCCAATTTCGAAAATAGACAATTTGTTTTGCCGCTACACTGCGGCGTCAAATTTTGCGACGACCATGAAATTGCGCACCGCTTCCATACGCTGCAAATTTCAGCGAACGGAAATGTCCAAATCCACAAACGGAAGCGAATGTGCAGACAGTCCCCGTACGCTGCGACTGTTCAGCTCCCGGGGGTGCAACCGCGCACAAATACCGGACGCTGCAACATCAGTTGCATCGGAAACGCATTTTCAAATTGGTCGCCAGTAGCTTTGCTCCTTTTGTTCAAATAAAAGTGCCTTGTGGGCACACAATAAAAAAACCACAGCTCTCACGCAGGCTTGCAAAAAGACGCAGTACTGCACAAAAGCTGTGGCATTGGGAAACTCGATTCTAAGGGTCTAAATAACTAGGCTTACCGTGCTTAATGAGGTTCTGGGACCAAAATTTCAACTGTTCAGCGCTTCACAGCAATCTGTAAAGCACCACGATCTTAACTGTCATGGACGCCTTGTCAATCAACTCCCATTTCGCGCCATCAAAATCAAAGAAAAGAATCACCCACAATGCGGGATATTTATTCTTGAACCGCGTCTTCGATAACCTCTTCGGAGACATAGATCGGCAGGTGTGGGTCGCAAGTTACGGCAACGGCAATCGCATCCGAAGGCCGGGCGTCGATCTCCTGCAGTTCTCCTTCATGGCGAATTCGGAGCTTCGCGAAGTACGTATGATCCTTCAGATCAGTAATAACAACGCTATCGAGGGTAGCGCCCAGAGCTTCGACAGCGTTCACGAGAAGATCATGAGTCAACGGTCGAGGCGTTTCGAACTTCTTGACTCGACGATCAATGCTTGTGGCCTCAAAGATCCCTATCAGAATCGGAAACTGTCGCTCTCCGTTGACTTCTTCCAGATAGATCACCTGCTGCTCCTGGATCTCACTGATGATGATCCGCGACAGTTGCATTTCGACTTGCATGATGACTCCGATTCAAACCTGATAGCCGCACTATCACAGCACGGGAAACAGTCGCAAGTATAGCGAAATGACAGAGGACAGCTATTGCCAGCGCATCACGCTTCGCCGCGCCGTTCGTATAGCCACGCGGCGAATGTCCCCAACGCCAGCAGCGCAAATGCCTTGCGACATCTTAATTCCACGGTAGAGGATGAGGCTACGAGTCCGTTCGTTGCGTGCTATCCCACGGGACTCGTGGCCTCGTCCACCACAGTTGACTCTTGGGATCGTTCGAGAAATTACTGCCTGATCTTCCTCCGTCATTCCCGCGCAGGCGGGAATCCATTGAATCGGACTGGCTTTTTGATGCCGGGAAAGACATCGAGCGTTAACACGCTTCGAGTGGGTCCCCGCGTTCGCGGGGAAGACGGCCATAGGCGCCATAGGCCGTCAATTGAGTCGTCATGAACGGAGATTCGACACTAATCGATCGAACGATCCTTAGTTGTTTTGCAGCAATGGGGCGAACGAAAACAACGGTCGCTATTTCTGCTTTCGAAGTTCCTTGAGAGCCGCTTCAACCTGCTCCAGCTGGGCCTTCATTTCGACCAGCGACTCCCGCTCACGCTCGACGACATCGGCCGGAGCCCGATCGACGAAATTGGCATTTGTCAGCTTCTTTTCCTTACCAGCAATCGCACCCGAAAGTTTTTGTTGGAGCTTTTCATTGCGTTTCTCCTCCGCCTCGACGTCTATGAAGTCTTTAAGATCAACATGCACGTCCATTCCGGAGAGGTTTACCGTCGCAGAAGTCGCCGGGGCCTTCACATCTTTCCCCCATCCAACATTCTTCGCATTCGCCATCGACTGGAACGACGCTTCCATCGGTTGCAGCAAGCTTGTGTCCGCCTCGTCACAAGTCACCGAGAATTCGATCTCCTGCTTCGGAGCGATTCCCTGGCGACTGCGGATTTCGCGAAGAGCTCCGAGCACCGCCTGGAACTTCGCAAACTTCTGTTCGATCGAAGTGTCCTGCAACTTTTTATCGAAAGTTGGCCACGGTGCAACGATCACATGCTCAACTGGCGCCGCCGGACTTTGCAGGCCTCGCTCGGGCGCGATCTGCCCAAGCAAGCTCCACATCTCTTCGGTAATGAACGGCATGATCGGGTGCAACAGTCGCATCAGCGTATCCAGCGTATGAGCCAACACCCGCTGCGCAACCGTTCTCGTTGCGGGATCCTGCAACCGGGTCTTGGCCATCTCAACATAGAAACTGCAAAACTCGTCCCACGCAAAATCGTAAAGCGTACGCGACGCATCAGCGTACTTGTACGTCTCAAGACACTGAGTCACTTCCTGCGTCACCGTGGACAGGCGGCTGAGAATCCAACGATCCTCAATCGAAAGATCCGATTCGGCAACGGGACCGGCTGTATAGCCTTCGAGGTTCATCAACGCAAAGCGGGAGGCATTCCAGAGCTTGTTGGCAAAGTTTCTTGAAACTTCAAACCGTTCGCTGACGACAGCCCCACGAGGCAACGCCTTGTCCGCATCTTCACGGGCCCACTGAGTCGAAAATTCCTTGTTGCAATTCTTGCAGGGAACCTTCGGCAGCTCGCGAACCTTCTTCGTCTGGTCCATCAACTGATTGCAGTGAGGACACTCAAACTGAACCGGCATCCGCACGTCCTGAGTATCCGTCGTCAAAAACGCCAGACCAAAACGTAACGCATCCGGGCCGAACTTCTGAATGACATCGAGGGGATCGACGCCGTTGCCCTTCGATTTGGACATCGTTTCGCCATACCCGTCGAGAATCTTCGGATGAATGAAAACTTCGCTAAACGGAATGTCACCCATATTGTTCAGGCCAGCGAGAACCATTCGCGCCACCCACAGGGTAATGATGTCTCGCGACGTAATCAGCGTGCTTGTCGGATAGTAGTATTCCAGCTCCGCCGTCTTTTCCGGCCAACCTAACGTTGAATGCGGCCACAGCGCCGAGCTGAACCACGTATCCAGCACGTCTTCTTCGCGATCGTATCCCAGCGAAGCGATTTTGGTTTCCAACGCTTCGTCTTCGTCGATCACGCAAACGTGGACTGTCGCAAAGAGGCCGTCGGTATCATCCGTTTCAGGTTTTTCAATCGAAAACGCGACTTTGCCATCAGCGACTTCGGGCATCGCCTCCAACGCCGACGTGAGCAAGTCGCAACCAGCCTGATCCGAACACTGCTTCGACCAGATTGGAATCTGGTGGCCCCACCACAGCTGACGGCTAACGGGCCAGTCGCGCTTCTCCGACAACCAGTCCAGATATCCTTTCGCGTAGCGTTCCGGATAAATGCTGACTCGACCGTCCGACACGGCGTCCATCGCCGATTGAGCCAACTGGTCCATCCGCACGAACCATTGATCGGCAAGATACGGTTCGATCGGCGTTTTACTTCGATCCGAATGAGCCAACTCGATCTCGCGATCCTCAATCAGCTCCATCAGGTTGAGCGATTCGAGATCGGCAACGACGGCTTCGCGAGCCTTCTTGATCGTCAGCCCCTGGTACTTGCCCGCCTGGGCATTCATCGTCCCCTCGGGATTGAGGATGTTGATCATCGGCAAGCCGGCTCGCAAACCGACTTCGTAATCGTTTGGATCATGAGCCGGCGTGATCTTCACGCAACCGCTTCCCAATTCGGGCTTTGCCCACTCATCGACGACAAGCGGAATTTTGCGTTCTATCAACGGCAACAGTAGCATCCGTCCATCAGCCGCCATGTCGCGCAGCATTTCCAGCTGCGGCAGGAGCTCTTTTCTTCGAGTCGCCAGTTCGTCCAGTTGCGACTGAACCGCTTCCTTGTCATTTTCACTTGCCGCAGCCAGCTTGTCTTTCAAGTCGGCTTCGTATTTATCAAGCGCCTTGGCAGGATTCGGATGAACGGCAACCGCCGTATCGCCTAACATCGTTTCCGGCCGCGTCGTCGCGATCGTTACAAACTTCGGCTCACCGGGCTTCGGATCGATGACGGGATACTTGAAGTGCCAGAAATGTCCGGGCTTGGACATATGAAAAACTTCGTCATCGCTAACCGCGGTTTGCAGGAACGTGTCCCAATTCACCAGCCGCTTGCCGCGATAGATCAGATCTTTTTGAAACAGATCGAAGAAGGTACGACGCACCGCGCGTGCGCACTGGTCATCGAGCGTAAAACGGACTCGCTCCCAATCGCAGCTGGAGCCAATCTGCTTCAGCTGCCCGAGAATGCGGGTCTCGTATTGTTCCTTCCATGCCCAGATACGCTCGACCAGCGCTTCGCGTCCCAGATCATGGCGGGTCTTGTTTTCTTCCTCTTTCAACCGCCGTTCGACGACTGCCTGAGTCGCAATACCCGCATGATCGGTTCCGGGCATCCACAGAGTATTGAATCCCTGCATTCGCTTGAACCGGATCACGGTATCCTGCAACGTATTGTTCAGAGCATGCCCCAGATGCAACGCACCGGTAACGTTCGGCGGCGGGATCACGATGGTGAATGGCTTGCGGTCCGGATCCGGCTCGCTATGGAAATATCCCTGCTGTTCCCACATGGCAAACAGCCGAGGCTGGGCTTCGGCGAAATCGAACCGGTTGGGGATTTGCTCTGGATCAAAATCAGCGGCGGATTCGGGGCTGGCAGTGGGCATAATTTCTTCACACGAATTGAAAAACTGGCTATATAAACGCAATGATAGAGCAGCAAGCCGAGTCGCGGGAGGGCAATGCCCTGGCTAATAAAACGGGTCCTTGCCACGGAGGACAAGTCGAGCGAAAACATGGTTCGCAATCCACCTGTTTGAGCCAACCTCCAGAAGAAAGCCGCCGGGCGAATCGCCAAGCCATGCAACAAGAATCACCCGACAAAAAATCGGCTGCGACTCGTATTCACGATGAGACCGTGGACTACAGATTTCATTCGGACCCGCTCACCCAGCCACTGGCAGAAGTTAGCTTTCTCCGCCGCTCCCTGCTGCTCGCCGAGCTGGCTTACGTCGCCTATCTCGAAGAAGACAGTGCCGCGACGGTTGTCGATGATGTCGGCTTGCGTGAAACGCTATTCCTCGAAGAAGACGGCTCGCAGGCGTACGTATTCCGAACGGAACACGATACGATTGTGGCGTGTCGCGGGACGGAGCCGAACGAGTGGAACGACATTCGCGCCGACCTGAACGCGTTGATGGCAGTCTCCGAAACGGTCGGACGCGTTCATCGTGGCTTCAAGAAAGAAGTCGACGATCTCTGGCCGCGACTGGAACAGGAGTTGGCTGAAAATAACAAGCCACTCTGGTTTACCGGGCACTCCCTCGGTGGCGCGATGGCGACGATCTGTGCGACTCGTTGTCGCCTGTCGATGATCGATTCAAATCCGCAGGAGCTCCATACGTTTGGCAGCCCACGAGTCGGCAATAAAACGTACGTCAATCACGTTAAGCTCCAGCATATGCGGTGGGTCAACAACAATGACCTGGTGACTCGTGTTCCTCCGTCGTGGATGGGATACCGGCATACTGGTACGCAATTGTATTTCGATTCGAACGGTGATTTCCGCAAGCTCACAAAGATCCAGCGCGGGCGTGATCGTTGGCGCGGATTTTTCAAGGGACTCAAGAAGCGTCAGTTTGATCATTTCTCAGATCACTCGATGAAGCTCTATGTCGAAGGAATCTGGAAGTGCGTTCAGCAGCAACGTGATGCAGATGTGGAATCGGCAATCGGATAAAGCGACATGATAGAGCGACAGCTGGCCCCACGAATAACTCTGAGCGGTTCGGCGCTAGCCGCCGGTGGGTTCAGCGTCATTGACGCATCGAATCCTTGAGCACGTCCAGCAGTTCCGACGTTAAATTGCAGCCAGTCCCCGTCTCACAAAACCGCTTCGCAAGCAGGCCTGCTTCCAGGTTCTCTACCCACCGGCGGCTAGCGCCGAACCGC